>CAZSKH010000010.1:0-19601 GCA_964607395.1 uncultured Algimonas sp. | reverse complement strand
TTATTGATTGAGCTGGTCCGCCAGCCCAAAGCCCAAGAGCCGGAGTCCTCGTCAAACTCAGCGTTTAATCCCAGGGTCTCTTCGGGGCTGACAATGACGATACGGATGAGGCGATCTGCGTCTGACGCCACGGCTTTGGCAGCTTCATGTGCGGCATTGTCAGCTGCCACAAAAACAGGGACGGCCCCCGCGCCAAAATCATAGGAGAGCTCACAAACCCGGTCTTGCGCGCCGCGAAAATTTGCCATGCGAAATCCGCGCATTTTTACACCGTCGGGCGGAACAGCCTCTAAGTCGCTTAAAACCGCAAAAGCCTTGGACGCGATCTTATTGAAACGGCGCGGCTTGGTGATGGGCACGTCCAGACGATTCAAAACCGCATTGGCGCCAGATTTAACTGACCCGGCCGCATCCCCGACCACCCGCGCAGGCGCTGTCGCAACTTGCCACGCTTTGAAAATCCCAATGGCGACCAGAAGCGCGACCAGAAGGATCATGGTCCACTTAACGGCTTTCCACATCTCCGTTCTATCAGGCTTGGGTTCAGCCATTATGTCCGGTCCTCATTTTGGGTCTCAATGTTGAATTTTTGCATGCGTTTAGCCGCTTCGATATTCGCAAAGGCACGTTGGGCGGCGCTGTAATGTGTCCAACCGGCAATATCTGCGCGCGTGCGTCCGCATCCCGTGCAAACGCCGGACGTAATATCCAACGTGCAAATCAACTTGCATGGGCTGTCAGTATTAAGGGTTGCCGTCATGCCGCTAAGTTAACGGCAATGCGCGAGACTACAAGTCTCTCAATTCTCAGTCGTAGCCGCCTTCGCGGTTCGCGCAGCTTCAGCTTTTGCGATCTTGTCGGGATCAAATTTAAAGGCCGCAAAAGCTCGATAAGACCCGGTGATGGTCAGGGTATCCGCCTTGGATTTCTTAATATCCTTGAGCCGGATCAAGCGCTGGTCTTGATAAGGGTAAATATCAACATCAACGACGGTCCCGTTCCGCGTAAACGCAATAGCCGGCACGGCCCTGCCGATGGTTTCAGGCCGAATGTCGAGAGCTTTCAGACCGGGCACAACAAACCCCAGACCTCCGGGCGCGAGGCTACTCATGACCTTTGAGCCGTCTTTCGCCCCCTCGCGGATTTCATCGATCGTGAAGACGCCGTCCGTCCGTTTATAGGGAAAGAAGAAATTCATACTGGCCTCGGTGGAATCACCTTCGGTCACGGGCGCGAGTTCGCCGTCGATCAGGCGGCAGATTTCGCCGTCCTTCGACCAACCTGCCACGGTCTCAAAATCTTCCAATCTGCCGTTCACGATTGGAAGCGTGTCTTCAACGCCTTCGTATCGATACCGTATCGCTGTCGGGTCCGCTGCACCATTTATGCCTTTTAAGGCGAGCGTGAATTTAGGTGTCACGATATTTGTCAGCTCTGGATTATCACCGTAAAAACTCTTCGCGACTTTTACGATATTTTTTGCGGATTGGCACGGTTCTCCTGCAAAAGCAGGCGCGGCGAAAAGGCATAAGACTGCAGACAGCCATATTTTATTCCGCATTTGCCGCCTCGCCAATTCCAAATCTCCGCAGCGTTTTGGGCGACGGCACAGGCTGAAGATCATAAGCCCCGCCTTCAATGAGGAGACTATCTGCATCAGCCTCTTTAATATCATCTAAACTAGACACCCACATATCTTTCACCCGTTCCAGCGCAAGCGGCACGCGGGTTTCGCCAACCAGTGCAAAAGCCGTTGGCTTCGCTTTTCGGTCAACCATTCGAATGGCTAAATAATCCGTATCCGGCATAAAAATCGCAATCGCGCCGGGCAGCATTTTTTTGTAAAATTTCTTACCGTCCTTGCAGGCCTCTTTCAATTCGGCCAAACTATGCTCCCCGGGGGTGGATTTGAATAAAGGCGACAAACCCATCTCGAAATATAGGCCTTCGTCATCCTCAGGGCGGTCCGCACGAGTAGGATCATCCACGCAAATATCCGTGTCCGGACGCGCTGTGGCCGCAGCGATAAAACTCGGTACAGCGCCCGTCTCCCGAGAAAATGGCAGATCGATTACACGTTCTCCGTCTTTGGCGAGGTAAAATCTATCCGGCCAGACTCCGTCGTCTTTGATGATAAATCGAGGCTTTAACCTGACATCCACAATATTGCGGCGCTCGGGTTTCACCTCGGCCAGCTCACTGACGAGTTTAGGGACATCTTTGGCGGGGAAGCAAAAGGTCTCGCCACGTAATTTGGGCGCGTCGGCAAAGGCACTGGTTCCAGCCCCGCATAAGACAGTCACAGCAAAAGGCAGTATTGCGTATTTCATCTGAACCATTTTCCCGTTATGCACTTTTCAACACGATGAGGACACCCATGACATTTTCTGACCTTAGCAAGATATGCCCCATCTTAAAAATGACGATACTGTCACTCTTAATGACTGGGCTATTGGCGGGCTGTGGCATTCGCGGAAGTTTAAAAACGCCGCCCCCGGTTTTTGGCGGAGACGCCAAGGTAGATCCGAACCGTGTGCCAACAGAGGATTTGGACAAAGACGACGAAACCCGGGAGTATGACTCTCTTGATGACGGTAGCTTTGACTCGCTTGACGAAGACCCGCTGGCAGACCTTTAGACCATGCGTCATTTCCATTATGAAGACGGCGCGATGTTTGCCGAACAAGTGTCCTTGGCGCAAATTGCCGCCAAAGTGGGCACGCCTGTCTATGTTTACTCCACAGCGACTTTCACCCGTCACTATCGGGTCTTCGCGGATAGTTTTGACGACACGCAAGCGCTCATCGCCTATTCTGTCAAAGCCAATTCCAATATCGCCGTATTAGCGACATTGGCGGCACAAGGGGCTGGCGCTGATGTCGTGTCTGGCGGCGAGCTAAAACGCGCACTCATGGCCGGCATTCCAGCTGAGAAGATCGTTTTTTCGGGAGTCGGTAAAACGCGGACAGAAATGCGCGAAGCGCTCACCGCGAATATTCGGGTTTTCAATGTCGAGAGTATTGCCGAGCTGCGCGTGTTAAATGAGGTGGCTGTTGAAATGGATAAAATTGCCCCTATCGCCTTTCGGGTAAACCCAGATGTCACCGCTGGCGGGCATGCTAAAATCTCAACAGGGAAAAAAGAGAATAAGTTTGGGATTGCCTGGTCCCAAGCAGAAAGCGCCTATGCGGAAGCTGCGCGACTTCCCGGTATTGAAATTATTGGTGTCGACGTTCATATCGGTAGCCAGATTTCAGATCTTGCGCCCTTTGAAGCTGCCATTGTTAAAGTCAGCGGACTAATCAAACGCCTGCGCGCGGCGGGCCACACCATTTCCAGCTTCGACATTGGCGGCGGCCTTGGTATTCCTTACGGCAACAATGCGCCTGCGCCGCCCCCGCCATCTGAATATGCCGCGCTGGTCAAACGTTTGACGGCGGATTTGAATGTGGAAATGATCTTTGAACCCGGCCGCATGATTGCCGGAAACTCTGGCGTGTTGCTGTCAGAAGTTCTCTATGTGAAGCGCGGTGAGGACAGGGACTTCTTGATTATAGACGCCGCAATGAACGACCTCCTTCGCCCGGCGCTATATGACGCTTATCATGACATTGAGCCTGTCCGCCAAGGCGATCTGAATCAGATGGAGACCTATGACGTGGTAGGTCCAATTTGCGAAAGCGGGGATACCTTTACGAAGGGCCGCGAAATGCCAAAATTGGAAAGCGGTGATTTAATCGTCTTACACTCAGCCGGGGCGTATGGCGCATCGCAGGCCAGCCAGTATAATACCCGTCCGCTCGTCCCCGAAGTTCTTGTTAACGGCGATGAATATGCGGTTATTCGTTCTCGTCCCACGGTCGAGGACATTCTTAAGACCGAATCTTTACCGGATTGGCTGACAAAACACGAAAATGTCACAGACATTTAACGCGACAGCAAAGCTGGCCCGATTATAGTCGGGCGGCATGTCAGAGAATCTAGACACACTTATTGAAACAACGCAGCGCCTCGTCGCGCGCGCGCGGCTGCGGCTATACTGGGAAACCTATGCGCCGACGCTCGCCGCCGGGTTTCTAGCGGTTGGCATTTTTAGTCTCGGGGCTTGGCTCGGTCTCTGGCAGTGGATTGGCGATCCTGTTAGGTTAATCGCTCTCGCAGTGACGCACTTTTTTCTGGCGCGGTCCATCATGCGCGCCCTCTCCTTGCGGCGGCCAACACAATCAGATGCCCGCCGCCGGGTTGAGCTGGACTCGGGCCAAGCCCACAGGCCGCTTGATGTTCTCGATGACCGCCCAGCCCTGTCAGCGGATGTTTGGCCTGCCCATCAAAAGCAAGCGCTGACCCAAGCCCGCAAACTACGCCGCGCGGACACGCGGCCAACGCTGGCGCCGATTGATCCTTATTATTTGCGGTTTTTACTGCCCGTCGCCCTTTTGGTCGCAGCCATTTATATGGCCGGATTCTCCTTTGAGCGCTTACGAAAAGCGGTTTCCCCAAGCTGGCAATCTCCCATTCGGGCGAGCCAAGTCAGTTATGAAGCTTGGATTGACCCGCCAGCCTACACAGGGCGTCCGCCGATTTACTTTAAAGACGGCGCAAATGTCGCTGTCCCGGCCGGCAGTGAGTTCGTTGCGCGTATTTCGGGTTCAAAAACAGCCCCTCGTCCCCGATTAGATCGAGGTTGGCGCTCTAAATTTCTGACACCAAAACGCTTGGGCGCAAAGAGTTTCGAAATCCGCGAAATCATCGACGATACGTCCAAAGTAGAATTTCGTGTCGGCCTATCGCGCAAGGCCTTTGGTCTTAACGTCGCAGATGACTTGCCGCCTGAGGTCGAGATTGTGGAGCCCCCGGAAGCCGATAAACGTGACCGGCTAACACTCGCTTATGGCCTGATCGACGATTTTGGCGTGGAGACCCTGGAGATCGAAATGTCATTGCTATCTGATGACACGGATGCTGCGACGGCCTTTGATGGCGCGACGGTTCGGGCCGATATTCCGCTGCCGGGGTCTCGCCAAACCTCAGTCGAAAGCGCGAAAGCCGCCCTCGATCTTTCCAAGACACGCTATGCTGGACAAAAAGTCATTGGGCGTTTGGTCGCGACAGATGGTGCGGGTCAATCCGGCATCTCAGAGCCCGTTTGGTTTACCGTTCCTGACAAGATTTTCGTCGAACCTCTGGCCAAGGCTGTCGCGGAACAACGCACACTTGTCATGGCGGGATTGGACGAGACCTATGCGCCCTTCCCCAAGGCTGAGTGGGTTCCAAGCGACGGCGTTACAAATGAGTATCTACCGCGCCTGCATTGGGACCGCGCCCCGGCGCCGATACAACGCGCAACGCTTTTGATCGAAGCCGTGACCGATGAACCCGCAGGTCTGTTTAAAGACCCAGCCGTCTATATGGGATTGCGGCATGCTCGGTCACAAATGCGCTACGCGGAAAGCACCGTAGAATTACAAAGCCTACCTGAAGATTTATGGCGGATTGCCCTGCGCGCAGAATTTGGTGTGCTGGGGTCAGCCTTAGAAGAAATGCGCGAGGCGGAAGCCGCCCTCAGAGAAGGTATCGCGAGGCGCGCTGCTAAACGTGAGGTCGACACATTATTTGAGCGTTATAATCTCGCTGTCGATGCTTACACCGAAGAACTGCGCCGCAAAGCCCAAGAAGAAGGCAATGTCGCAGAGGGCGGCGGCGGCAATGGCCCGCCACCCGGTAGTCTCGATGAAATTCAAGAACTTCTGAAAGCAATTGAAGAGGCCAATGCCGCAGGTGACACTGAAGGGGCGCGCATTGCCCTTGCCCGCTTGGCCGAGCTGTTAGAAAACATGCAAATCCAACTTTCGCAGGGCGGCGGCGGGGGCGGCGGAGATCCATCCGGCGGCGATATGTCGGAAGAGGAGAAAAAACAGCTGGAAGACCTCGCAGATCTCACGGGCAAGCAACGCGATTTGCAAGACGAAACGGAGCAAGCCGAACGCGATGATGAGCCCGGTGAAGAGCTCGATGCGGAAGACCTCGCACAGCGTCAAGCTGAATTGCGCGATCTGTTAGAAAATCTGGGCGATTCCATTCCTGCACAGGGCGAAGGCGATGAGCCCGGAGAAAGCGGCGAGTCCGAAAACGGTGAAACAGGTGAAGGCGAGCAGCCGGGCGAAGGCGAAGGTCAATCTGAGGGCGAGGACGGCACGCAACCCGGCGGTGAACAACCCGCGCCTGGAGACGGTCAAGGCGCTGGTGAAGGCGCTGGTGAAAATGAGGGCGAAGGCACGTCACCGGGAGCTGGCACAGAACCTGGAGAGCGCGGTCGGGGTGGGTCCGGCGATTTACAAGACCAATTCGCCGGCGGTATTGGCGCAGCAGAAGAGGCCATGCGCCGCAGTGAAGAGGCCCTGCAACAAGGCGATCTCGCGGGCGCAAGCGAAGCCCAACAGGACGTTATCCGCGCGCTGCGTGATGCCGGCGAGGCCCTGGCCGAAGCTGTGTCCGACCGAGGCGGCGAAGATGGTCAAGACAGCGGTGACGATCCTTTGGGGCGCAGCGACAACGGATTTGATAATGGGAATGACACGGCGGACATTGACGACCGAGACAATGCCACCCGCTCTCGCGAATTATTAGAGGAATTACGCCGCCGCGCCGCAGAACAACAACGCGAGGCCGAAGAGCGCGAATATCTAGAACGTCTGTTAGAGCGGTTCTAACTAGGCTCAGGCACAAAGCGATAGCGCAATTCTACGCCGTCAATTGGCGGCGCAGGGTAATCCGTTTCAATGTTAATCGTCTCGCCAGCGGCGATCGTGCCGGGTTCGACAAACCAATCAGCCAAGGCCTCGCCAGAACGATTTTCTAATCTCATTTGGATAAGCGGGGCAGAAATAGCTTGGGAGGTCAGGTTTACGACCTCACCTGTCACGCGCAAAACGGGGTCGCCGTCGACAATAAGACGCTCGCTGGTCAGACCCCGAATATCCAAACCATTGGCTTTCACCTTCATCCCTATCGCTTGATAAAGCGTCGCCGCGTGCGGGAAAGCCTCTACAATCGCCTGTCGTTTCAGGACGGCGACAGTCGCAGCAAGGGTCAGGCCCACCAAGGGGACAGCCCAAATCAGGCGGATCGCGCGCCTATACCTAGCCAGTTTCTCCGCATCCGCCTTGTCTCGCAGTAGCGTATGAGCGCCAACGGTTACAGGAGATGCAGCTTTTGGCACTAAGGGAAGTTCGGGCTGCGGCTCAGGGTCCTCAACAATCAAAACCGCCTGATTATCCTCCAAGGCCATCGCATCAGGGTCAACACCTTCGACATACCAAGTCTTTTCGCAGCGCGCGCAGCGCACAGACCGTCCATTCCGGCCTATTGTGCCGTCTTTGGTCATATAATTTGTGGAACATTCGGGACAGGTCAGTATCATGAGGTCGCTAACATCTTCCGAGTCAGTAAAAGGTTTTATCGCGACCGTGCCACAACAGGCCCAAATGTCCAGTTTGCCGGACCTCGTTAATTTCGAACGGGTCGCGCTTCGCTATGGGCGGGGTCCAGAGGTTTTAACTGATGCGACTTTGGATTTGCCGCAAGGTAGTTTTACCTTTCTGACGGGCCCTTCAGGCGCAGGGAAATCGACGCTGCTAAAACTCTGCTACCTGTCTCTTATTCCGTCGCGCGGCCTTATCCGCATGTTTGGCCGCGACAGCGCACTGCTGTCCAATTCAGAGCGCCAGGCTATCAAACGCCGCATTGGTGTTGTCTTGCAGGATTTTCACCTCATCGAGCATCTCTCGGTCTATGAAAATGTGGCGTTGCCGCTTCGTGTGTCCGGACAAGCGCGCGCGGCCTATAATGATGTCGTTGTCGAATTGCTGCAATGGGTGGGATTGGGACATCGCATGCAGGCCTATCCGCCGACTTTATCGGGGGGCGAGAAACAACGCTGCGCCATCGCGCGGGCCGTGATTGCAAAACCCGACCTCCTGATTGCGGATGAGCCAACAGGCAATGTCGATCCCGCGATTGGGCGGCGGCTGTTGCGGTTGTTTTCTGAAATGAACCGGATGGGCACCACTATCCTGATCGCCACACATGATACCCATCTGATCAATGAGTTGGATGCGCGAGTTCTGCGAATTGAAGATGGGCGCGTCTATACAGGCAAACCCGAATGAGTTCCCTGAGAGGCAATGGGGCGGATCAAGCCCCGCAAGAAGCCCCGCTTCTGCCCGGGAAGCTCCGCAATGCGCGCGCGCTTTGGGTTGTGTTGATTATTATGGCCTTGCTTGCGGGCTGTGCGCTCCTCTTTGCGCGCGGGTCTATGCGCCTGTCAGGTGATTGGCAAACCCAGCTATCGGACACGCTGACAGTTCAAATCATGCTGGATGACGTAAGCGCATGGGAACAAGACACAGATCGGGCCCGCGACACACTGGCTCCTGTTTTCCCCGGCGCAGATATTGAAATACTGCCCGAAGCCCAAGCGCGTGCCCTCCTCCAACCTTGGCTCGGCAATGCGGCCCTCCCTGAAAACCTACCCGTGCCAGGACTTTTGAATATTACGGGTGAAAATCTGAATATCAGCCGCGCGCAGACCGCGCTGGACGCCGCAGGGCTGACCGCGAATATTGATGATAATACCCGATATGCGGATCAGATCAGCGGAACCGCGCGGCGTTTGGTGGCCATTGGTTTAGGCACACTTATTTTGATTTTAATCGCTGGAATATCCGTCAACATCTTTGCCACCCGCGCTGGCATGACGGCGCAGAAGGAGATAATCCGCGTATTGGTTCAAGTCGGGGCGAGTGACAGATTTATCGCCAAACTCTTTATCGGGCAGGCTTTCCGGCGCGGCGCAATCGGCGCCATCATTGGGCTGGCGCTGGCCGCCCTTCTTTGGCTCTGTCTCTCGATTTTGGGGGATTGGGGCGGATTGGGGTGGACCGGGTTTAAGACAGGCGCTGTAGATATTTTCTGCTTGATCGGCCTAGGCGCGGTGTTTGCAATTATTTGCGCGGCGGCGGCAGGCGTCACAGCGACTCGTCAATTAGCCTTTGAGCGCAGACGCCTGTGAAGCGCGGGGCCGAAAAACGCAATTCCCCAGCCCCCCAATCCAAACGAAAAGGTTGGGCCCGCTTTCTGACGTTCCTTCTCGTTGGAACCCTCTCGCTTGTGCTCGGCGGCTTTATCGCCTTCGCGCAATATGTGGACCGGATCTTGCCGCCGGAGACCTTACCGGTTGCGGACGGAATTGTCGTCTGGACGGGTAAGGGCGGCGGCCGATTACAGGCTGGCGTTGATCTATTGCAGTCAAAAAAAGGCGAACGGCTTCTCATATCCGGTGTTCACGAAGATAATGGCGCGGCGCAAATCACAGACATCACAGGCTTATCGGCAGAGCTCGCAGAGTGCTGTCTTGATTTGGATTATGCGGCCAAAGATACAATCGGCAATGCGCGCGAGACGGCGATTTGGGCGCAGTCGCTGGATTATGATCACATCATCCTGGTTACATCCGCCTATCATATGCCGCGCGCGAAAGTAGAAATTGCCGCGGTTGCCGGACGCATTCGAATTACGCCTTTCCCCGTTGAACGGGCCGATAGCCGAAAATGGTATAAATCGGCTGACCGCACAAAGCGGTTATTCCAAGAATATTCAAAGCTCTTGCTGGCCTATGCGAGAGGCCGCGAGGCGGAAGTAAACCCGCCGCAACTCAGTGACGTACCCGAAGATTAATCGGCATCAGAGTCCAAAATTCGGCGGCGAATATCGCGGGTCTTTGCAAAACTATCCAAGAGCGCATCACCGTCATCCCAGCGTATCGCGCGTTTCAAAGCTGTAAGGTCTTCAATAAAGCGGTCGACGACCTCTAAGGTTGCGGCTTTATTTGTCAGGAAAACGTCACGCCACATAACAGGATCTGAGGCGGCGATCCGGGTAAAATCCCGGAAACCGCCGGCGGAGAATTTCACGACCTCTTTGCGCGTCACCGTCTCCATATCTATCGCCGTTCCGACGAGCGTATAGGCAATTAAATGCGGGAGATGGGATGTTGTCGCCATGACGATATCATGACGCGATGGATCCATGACAGCGACATCGCTGCCGAGGTTTTCCCAAAATTCTGTCAGGTCCTTGATCGCTATTTCATCAGCGGCCAATGGCGGTGTCAACACGCACCACCGATGTTCAAATAATTCTGCGAACCCTGCTTCAGGTCCGGAATTTTCAGTGCCCGCAATGGGGTGCCCCGGGATAAAATGAATATCATCCCGGATGCGACCGTCCATGGCGTCAACAAAGTGGCCCTTCACAGACCCGACATCAGTCAACACGGCTCCAGCTTTCATAGACGGCAGCAGCGCGGTCGCCGTCGTCGCAAGACGCGCTGACGGCGTGCATAAAATAACGAGGTCAGCTTGCGCGGCGAAATGATCGGCGGGGCCATCCGCGACACCATCAGCGATGCCTAATTTCGTGATCGTCTTGCAGGCTGACTCTGATGTGTCGGCGATATAGATCGTCTTGCACTGTTTTTTCGCGCGCGCGGCCCGCGCAATTGAGCTGCCGATCAGGCCGCCGCCGACGATAAGGAGAGTTTCAAACCGCATGATTATTGTCCGATCGGGCGAGGCAGGCAGCCAATGACCCGGCGCGTCGGCGTGGGCTCTATGTCGTGAAATCCGTCCAAACTAAATAGTCTGAACTTTCCGGATTTTGCGCGCAGTACGGCGCCATCAGGCGCTGCATCTTCGTCGGTTACACAGAGCAGCGTTTGATCTGCGCCTGACGGAGTTAAAACGACATCCGCGACGGCAACGGCGCGCGGCCAATCAAGGCGTCCTGTCCGCGGCAGTCCGGCCAAAATATGCAGACCTTCCATGGCGCCGCCGGGGCCAAGCGCCGTCCACCAACTCACCATACCACCCGGAGGCGGAGCGGGTGACGGCAGCACAGCCACGCCTTCATCCTCGGAATAGCAAGCCGCCAAGGCTGCGCTGGTTGTCGGATAAGTCCGCACATCGAGCGCTGCGCCAAATCGGTCGCGCACAAGTGACCAGTTGGACAGCGCGTCACCTTCCAGTGCCACATGCAGCCGCATAGGCCCCTGCGCGGCAAGGCTGGCGCTCATGAGTTCCGCCCAAATCGTCGATACCAGAGACGCGCGGGTCGCTTCTGCGGTGGAGGCGAGCTGACGCACATGGCTATCCTCGCGGGACGGACGCCAAACGCGCATGCCGCCTTTCGCTTTCCTGACCTGAGCGGACAGCTCCAAACGCTGGGCGATTAAATCCAGCAGGGCGTTGTCAACGCGGTCAATCTCGCGCCGGACCGTTTCAATATCAGGAATGTCGTCACCAAGAGTATTATCAGGCATCAGTTCGGTTCACACCCGTCTCATTGACGCGGGCCCGGTTCATCACCGGAACACCCGCAAATTTGGGCCGCGCGACCTTTTGCGCATGACCGACATCGGATGGCGCATATAGGCGCTTGATAGCTTCTACAAGCACCAGTCCCGAAAAACGCGGCCAAACCGTCTCGCCGAACCGTTCAGCGCCGCGCAAAACGCTGGGGCGTGCACAAAATCGCACCGGCGGAATGTAGAGCGCATTTGCCCCGACCGTCGGCGTAAATTTCGCACGAGAAAGCGCCGCCTTTAGCTGCCGACGCGAATAAGGACGACCCGCGCCAAAGGGCAGGCTATCCGCGCGTGCCCACATCCCGGCCCGGTTCGCGCAAATTATCACAATGCGGCCCTCTGGCGCGAGAACGCGGTAGAGCTCTGCCAATGTTGCAGCCGTTGTTTCCGCTTCTTCGATAGCATGGATTGCAAGAACGCGGTCAAATGTCGCGTCGGAAAACGGGAGCGCTTGTCCTTGGGTTAGCACGGTCGCAATGCCCCGCCGGCCCTCATGCGCGATAGCGCCTTGGCCTTCCGGCATAGCCAAAACCAATCTATTTGTCCCCGCTTCATAGGGCGCGAGATAGGGCCAAGCATAACCATAGCCCAGCACATTTTTCCCAGCCAGATCAGGCCATAGCGACGTCAAACGCCGCGCTGCCATATCGCATGCGGCCTCGCCCAAGGGGCTGGCGTAGAACTGCTCTAATCGTGTTGCGGTTTCGCGCATGTGACAGGTTTAGATTATGACGCCCGCTTTTGCCAGCTTGGAGCCGCAGATGGCACGCCAAACATGAACCCCTGGAGGTAATCCACACCCAATCTGCGCAGAATATCGGCATCGGCTCGATCATCGACCATTTCAGCCACCGTTTTGACGCCAAATGTCTGTGCCAAATCGACCATCATGCGCACAAAAGTCTGCTTATTCGGGTCAGACGCCACGCCTTCAATCAAGGTGCCATCAATTTTTATTGTATCCGCTTCAATGGCCAAGAGATTGCGGAAGGTCGTGTAACCTGATCCAAAATCATCAATAGCGAAACCACACCCCAGTAACCTCACGCTGTTGGAAAATTCACTCGCCATCGTCGGGTCATCTAATGCAACCGTCTCAGTCAGCTCGATTGTGACCTGCTCCGCATGCGGCCCCAGCGCTTTCAAAGCGGCTATATATTCGGAGGCGGATTGGGCGTTTTTGACTGTTTCGGCAGACACATTCAAAGCCAGAAGAATTCCGGGTTCCTGAATCAAAGTCTCTGACGCCAATTCAAGCGCGCGGCGATCCAGCAGATGGACCAATCCTAATCGCTCTGCGGCCATGATAAAACGCCCTGCGCTGACAACTTCACCATCTTCCCGGCGCAGACGCAATAAACACTCATAATGGTGAAGCCGAGAGGTCTTGGTGTCTATGATGGGTTGATAGGCGAGTTGAATACGGCGCTGGTTTAACGCGTCCAAAATATCTTGAGACGTGGTTTCCCGGGATACGCGCACAGCCTCGATCGCCATGCTCTCTTCATACATGCAAATCTGTGAGGGTTTGGCGCGCTTCAATGCAATGAGAGACTGCGAGAGCGCTTCATCCGCAGTTTTTGCCTGCCAGGGCATTTGCGTCGAGCCGATAGAGATTTCGCCAAATAATCCACCGTGAGGCGTTTTGACGGGAGAATTTTCCAAGAGGAAGAACAAGCGGTCTGTAATATCCTTCACATCTTTCTGCGACGCGCCGTAGAGCACGAGGCCAAAATCTGCCCCGCCCAGACGCCCAAGAACATCCGGCGTTCGCACAATTTGAGACAGACGTTTTGCGAATTCCGCTATAACCCTGTCCCCGGTTTCAAAACCATAAACATCATTGATATCAGCGATGTTTGTCAGGCGCAGCCGCAGCAAAGCCCCCTCACTGCGCTGGCGTTGGCTCAACCCGGCAAGATGCTCTATTGTCCGGCGCAGGGACTCTAAATTTGCAGTCCCTGTTAGCTCATCATGATTGGCCAAATAGGCGGCCCGGCTTTCTGCCCGCACGCGCTGGGTCACATTCCGCATAACGCCGTCTATGTTTGTGGGTTTATCGCCCTTGCCTGATTTTCGTCGGCCGTGTTCCTCGACCCAAATTTGATCGCCTTGATAGGTTCGCCATTGGTAGGTCAGCTTATATTCCGCGCCATCCCATGTTAGGCGGTCCATCGCTTTCTTCCGCGCTCTCGCATCTTCATCGGACAGGCGCGAGGTCCAATCCAGATTTGTTTTCGGAATTCGGACATGTGAACTCGACAAAACATCCACGGCCTGCATCGCCGGATTGAAATGCAACGATGTCATATCAGTAATACGAAACGGTGCAGCGCGCATGAGAGATAAGGCGACATCGCCGTCCCACGCGCCAGATATTCGCGCCAGTCGTTCCCCTTTTGCGACAGATTTATCCATAGTTATGTATCACCACAAATACAATCTAAGATAAACCCTTTATGAATGACAAATTTAGTCACTGAAACCATCCCCCACGGCAAAGTCTCTGCGAGCTGCGGCTATGGTCACCATGAAGCCTGCCATAACATCCAGAAGCGACATGATCATGATCATGAAAAACACAGAGGTTGCAAAGGCCGGCAGCAGCAGAAACTCCACCAAACAGACAATAAATAAGATCAAGGAAAACCCGTGATTCATGACAGCGGCACGGCCAATGCCCGTCGATTTAATGAGTTCAAAAAACAGCATCAACAGCGCCCCTGCGATCAATGTGTGTCCGGGCGTGATAAACCATGTCGCGCCGCTGGTCATCGGAACAGCAAAGACATCTGTGTCCAGCCGCAGCCGCATATCTTCAAGTGTTGAAAACGTGGAGCCGCCTAGGGCGAAGATATTATAGACCACAACGGGAATGATCATCAGCGGGAAAACGGTAAAAAATCGCACAGTGGGAGCTCGAATCAAAAGGTTTAGAAAACCTTACGCGCTTAACCGTTTAGGAGGCGTTAACTAAATTTCGTCAACGCCGCCCGGCAATTTCATGCGGCGCCGCAGCCAGATGACCCCGCGTAAATCCGCGATACTGACCTTAAGACGGCCAAAGTTCGTGTATTTACTCTCGCCAAATTCTCGCGCGCGGTGGTTCACATCTGCAAATTCTATGTCGTAACCTTCCCGCAGCATGAGCGCCGGAATATAGCGGTGGATATGGTCAAAATAGGGAAGCTCCAAAAAGGCCAGACGATTGAAAACTTTAAGACCACATCCCGTATCGTCAGCCTCATCTTTCAAGAGCCGTTTTCTGACGCCATTGCCGAAACGCGACGCGAGCTTTTTTGCCGCCGAGTCTATGCGTTTCGCGCGGCGTCCGCCGACCATGGCGAGGGTGTCCGGCGCGTCTTCCCGTGTGAGCTGCGTATAAAGCGCAGGGATATCCGCAGGGTCATTTTGTCCGTCGCTGTCCAATGTCGCAATGACCGCTGCGCGAGCGGCGCGGACGCCCGAACGAACGCCGCGGGACTGCCCAGAGTTTTGACGGTGGCACAACACCCGCAAATGCGGGAAGCGCGATTTCATATCCGCAAGAACCGCTTTCGTCTCATCCGTGGAAGCATCATCTATGAAAATCATCTCATGAGGCATCTCATGGAGCGCAGCCGCGATCTCAGACGCCAGATTCTCAACATTCTCAGCTTCGTTAAAAGCGGGAACGACAACAGAAATAATCGGAGCGTTGTCTGGGGCATTATTTTTTTGTGCATTTGGCATGTCGGCGTCATGTCATGAAAAGTCCGTCTCATCAAAGGCGAAAACGCTTTTGTACACTCGCCTGATAGGATAGGCGCATCTTATGTTAAACCGCCTATCAAAACGCCGTTGGCATGTCGTCATATTGGCGCTGTTGACATTGGCCATGGTTTTACCGGGCCTTGCGAGCTTGCCCGTTATTGACAGGGACGAGGCGCGTTTTGCTCAAGCCAGCGCGCAAATGGCCGAGACCCATGATCTGCTGAACATAAAATTCCAAAATGAGGCCCGAAACAAGAAACCTGCGGCGGCCTATTGGGCACAAACGGCGATGATAGAAGTCTTTGCCCGGGACGGTGAAAACCGCATTTGGGCGCAACGCCTCCCCTCAGTCTTGGCCGCTCTGTTGACAATACTCGCGCTATATTGGGGCGGATTACGGATGGTGGGCCGAAAGGCGGCCTTTATCGGCTGCGCCCTGCTCGCGACCTCGTTTATTTTTGTGTTCGAAGGGCATATCGCCAAAACGGACGCCCTTCTTTGCGCCTCTACAACCGTCATTTTGGCCAGCCTTGGGCGGTTGCGAAACGGCAAGGGCCGCAGAGAAGTTTGGGCTTTCTGGACCGCGCTGGGTCTGTCCATCATGATCAAAGGGCCAATAGGCCCGGTTTTGGCAGTTTTGAGCTTAGGGTCGCTTTGGGCATGGGAGCGTAATCTGTCATGGGCACGCCCCCTGCTCAACTGGGGGGCTATCGCGCTTTTCGTTCTCATCTGGTTGCCATGGGGTATTGCGATGTATGTCGTGACAGACGGGGCGTTTTTCATTGAAAGCCTCGGCAATGATTTCGGCGGTAAAGTGGTGTCAGGACAGGAAGACCACGGCGCGCCGCCAGGGGCGCATAGCCTTGCGATCTGGGCGACACTTTGGCCGGCCAGCCTTTTCCTGCTGCCGGGTCTGGCCTATGCGGCGCACGCTGTTCGATCCGGGAACAACAACCCGGTCATTCGGTCAATGCGCCTTATACTATGTTGGACCCTGCCATTTTGGGTTCTAATTGAGATTATGCCGACGAAACTTCCGCATTATGGCCTGCCCGTATTTCCGGCATTATGCCTGATGATGGGGGCAGCCATCCTCGCGATGAGCCAAACCAAAGGGTTTGTAAAAACACGCGTTGTGGGAGGTTTGGTCTTTATGTTCATCTCCGCCGTCATTCTCTGCGGCATCGTTTATGGGCAACTAACCTATGGCGACCGTGAGACGACGTTCGCCAGTCTGGTGATTTGCGGGGCATCTGGCGCAGTCGCGCTCATTGCCGGGATTGCCCTGTGGGGACGTAAAATCCAGCTGTCTTTAGGCGCTGCGGTCCTGGCCTCGATGATCGCGATGATCGGGAGCTATGGTTATATCTTACCAAATCTGACGAGTTTGAAAACGTCAGAACGCCTTGCAGCGGAAATAAAGAAATTTTCACCTCTCGCGAAGAGCGGTGCAATTCACAGTCCACAATTTACCGAGCCGAGCCTCGTCTACCATGTTGGCAAGGACATTAATTTGAAAGCGGGCGAAGCTGATCTATCAGGCGGCAGATTGCTGATCTTGAATGCGTTGCGAAAAGAATCCCGAGGCATTCACGAGGGACTCATCGCATCCAACAAAGCCCGTGGTCAATGTGTGGAGGTTTCCAAGCCTATCAAAGGCTTCAATTATTCTAAGGGCGAACCCCTCGAAATGGTTATTTTGAAGGCGGCACCTTGCGAGGTGCCTTCCCCTTAAACGCCGCACTTAGCGATAAGATATAAGCCCGTCCAACAATGGCAATCGCCATAAAGGGGGCGGCCAAAACCGTTAAAATTTTGGGCGTCAGGCCCGAGGTATAATTCCAGAAATAACGCAAGAAGCCTTTCAGCTTTTCTTTCTCAATCCACACACGCGGCACATTCGAAGTTGAGCCATAATGCATGACGGTCGCGCCGGGCACAAAGCCGACCTGCCCGCCCATCTGACGCGCGCGGCGGCAGATCTCGATATCTTCAACATGTAAGAAATAACGTTCGTCAAACCCGCCCATTTTTTCAAAACTCGGGCGATCCGTCATCAGACACGCGCCAGAAATCGTATCGATTTGCACGGGGTGTAAGGGTAGCGGGTCCGTTTCTCGGTGAATGGAGGCCAATCCCGGAATAATCTCTAAAATGGGTAAGAAGCCAACCAAAGCGGAGAGCGGCGTGAGCGCCCGGCGGCGCGCGCCCCGTTGCTCTTGTCCTTTTTCATTCCTCAGTAATCCACCCGTAATCCAGGGCTCCATCAAACTATCGCCCTCATTTGCGAGTTGACGCGCGGCGCCTTTGGCAATGACCGCATCGGGGTTCAAGAACAGCAGATAATGCCCAGTCGCCAGATTCGCACCGTAATTACAGGCCCGTGCAAATCCTATATTTCCATGGCCTTGCAAAAACCGAACACGGCTTCGTTTCGCTGTAATCTCAGAAAGCCGCGCGCGGGCGCTTTCCGTATTTCCGTTATCGACAACAATAAGTTCGTGAATATCTCGGTCTGCGAGGACAGCCGTGATCGCTTCCATCAAAGCAGGGCCGGTCATATAGCTGACCATGACGACACTGATGGGGCGCTTCCGAGCAGCCTCAGGCGGCAGTCCGATTTGGCTGTCCACCTGCGTGGCAGCTTTCGTTCTACCGACCGGCAAAGTGACGATCTTAGTCAAAATACAATACTCCTTGCGCCCGCGAGTACTGCCCCCGGACTCGTCCCCTAGGCCCTTAAGCCTTAGACTGTAAAGCAATTTTAAGTATCTTTTATTTAATGGGGGGGCGCCCGGTGGCCCGCATTTCCCCAAATTGCGGCACGAGACAGACCAGACTCACGGACAAAACGATCAAGGCCCACCACCAGTGTTGCCACACGCCCACAGTCACAGCGCCGCTTAACGCCACTGTCGCGAGCAGGCCCGTTACGGCGAAGGCGCGGAGGGAACCCGTGCAGGTTTTCAGGGCAGTTTTCATCAAAGCCAATAGAAACCCGATGGCGAGACCCACGCCGATGAGGCCTGTCTCGAGCCAAATCTGGAGCCCAATATTATGTGGATGCATCGACATAACCGTTATGTCCCGCCCATCCGGAGCCCGGAAAGTTAGTTCATCAAATACGCGCGCGGAGTCAAAGCCGTGCCCGATAAGCGGGGCTTGCTGGATCAACTCCCAACTATAGGCCCACATACGCAAGCGATGTTCCCATGACAGCGGAATTTGGCGCATGACCTCCGTATCGATCAAGGAGGCAATAAGGCCCAAAAGCGGCGCGAAAAGCAGAGTCGCGATTGCTAGGGCAAAAGCCAAACGAAGGCCAAGTTTAGGCTTAAACCAAGCCAAGGCGGCAAAACCGCCGGCCAATAGGAGTGCTGGGATAACGACGACCAAATTGTTGAAATAAGCGGAGACCATAAGGCCGAGAAACGCCGCAAGTGCCAATATCCACCCGCGTTTAACCTGTAAAATCAGCAATGCTGCCACGGGCCAGAGGATTTGGGCGTAGCTCACTTGCCCGCGTCCTAAGTTCATTTCCGCGTCGCTGAGGCGTTGTATGGGGTCCTCGCCCGCCCGCACCGGATCGCCCAGTAATGAAAGCGCAAATCCGCTCGCCGCATCGATCAGCAGTAGGGTCACGCCGAACATCCCGACGCCAATGACAGTCCAAATGATGGCGGGTTTAAACCGATCAGGAGCTTTTAGAACCGCGAGCGGAGCAAAGACCAAGGCTGCCACTAAACAAAACAAGATGGAGGCATTGCCGCCGAATATTGCCCCCTCATAAGGGCTCCACAGGGTCGACACCCAAGCCCATGCGACGAAAACCAAAAGCCAAATTGGCCAAGCCGACCGAAGATAATCAGCGCCGGTACGATCTGCTGCCCATGCCAAAATCGCTGACGCGCCCATGGCGAAACCCGCGAGCTGGAAGCCCAACCCCCCTGCCAGCGCCAAAATTGGTATCAACAAGAGCGTTAGCCAAAGCCAGCCCTGCGCAAAACCGTTTAGAGATTTGATCAGCGCCCCCACGGCCTTAACCTCGGCGCATGTCAGGCGGTGTCGCTTCCTCGGTGAAGGCGGCAATCGCATCTTCTACGCTTAGGATTGTCTGGTCCCGGGAACCAAGACGGCGAATGGCGAGCTTGCCTTCTTCCATCTCTTTACGCCCGACAACGGCGATAACCGGAATTTTCCGGTCTGCTGATAATTCCCGGATTTTGTAATTAATCTTCTCATTCCGCGTATCAATTTCCGCGCGAATACCTGCGGATTTGAGCTTTGCGACAACCTCCTCGGCATAGTCATCCGCATCTGACGTGATTGTCGCAACGACGACCTGAACGGGCGAAAGCCAAAGCGGGAATTTCCCCGCGTAGTTCTCAATGAGAATCCCCAAGAACCGCTCAAACGAGCCCAGCAC
>CAZSKH010000009.1:0-19940 GCA_964607395.1 uncultured Algimonas sp. | reverse complement strand
AGGCTGCGGCGGCGTTGGCGCGGCTGTCATGGGCGGATAATAGCCTTGCGGCGCAGATTGAGGCACTGCTGTCTGCGGCTGTTGCACAAAAGGGCTTTGCGGCTGCGGCGCCGCTACAGCTTTACCAGATTGCCTGGCTGCCATGGCCCGCGCAGCTTCTGAAGCGCTTGAAAATCTTTGGCCTTGGGTTGGACCCGTATACATCCGAGCTTGCGGAGATTGCTGCGCTGAATATTGCTGAGGGGCTTTAGCTGGCGCGGCGTATGTTTGAGTTGGCCGAGGGGCGGCCGCTGTTGGACGCGGCGCAGCAGCCTGAGAAAAGGCGGGACTGGCCTTCGGGACGCTGGCGGATGGCCGTGTCATACCAGACAGTCTTTGTGCTTCATCCATCTTACCTTGGAGTTTAAGGACAAGGATTAAATTCTGCCGCACATTGTCGGAAGCATTTGGCATGGAGACGGCGCGGCGGAGCCAACCTTCCGCTGTTGCGGGGTCCCCGGATAGCGCATGGCTCAGGCCAATATTGGCCATTACATTGGGATCATTGGGCGTGATGCGGAGAGCGCGGTCATAATTTTGACGGGCTTCCGCATAACGTTCTTGTTGATCAAGCGCTGCCCCTTTGAGCGACCAGAGGCGACCATAACTGGGTGTGGTCGACAGCCCTTCATTCAAAATAGGAATGGCGTCGAGGGAGCGTTCGCTGGCGATCAACGCTGCGGCGAATTCGGCCATCAAATAAGGATCACGGGGGTAGAGCGCCCGCGTCGTTTGCGTGATCTCGACGGCGCGTCCCGGGTTACCCAACTTCCGCACGGCAGCAGATAATTTTAAGGCGGATTCAAGATCGGCCGGATTGAGGTTATATTCATTCGACCAAAACGCGGCCTGCGCGAATAATTCCTGGGTCTCAATCGCATCCCGCATTTGGCGTGTGGCCGGCATATACCGATCAACAGCCAGATCCGATTTAATTTGGGTCTCTTGCGCATTCATCGGCGGCGCAAGGGAGCAACCGGTCGCCAGCAAGGCCGTGCCTGCAATCAAAGCAGACAATAGGAGAGGGCGATGAGTCATGGTCTGGACGGCCTTTCAACAGATGCGCCCGCAAGCACGACAAGATGCGCACCATTTGCGGATTTCGTTAACAAATCTGAACGAAGAGGGTTAACGCCGCGTTTACAAACCCTTAGGGATTCACCTTGGAAGCCCATATTTTGCAGGAACATTCATGTATAGCACCGCCTCTTTACCTTTTATTCGTCGTCAAGACCTCCCCAGCGAAGTTGTGCCCGTTCTGATCGATGTTTTGACGCCCGAAAGCTGGACGCGGCATGGGGCATCGTTGACAGAAGCCCAGCGGGTTTTCGCGGAAACACGCGGCTTTAAGGCCGAAGGCGGGCAGCGCCTACGGTTGCCAGAGGCGGATGGCCGCGTAAAACGGGTCCTGCTGGGTTTGGGCGACGATCAGACTGTCGCGGAAATGCGATTGGGGAGTTTGAGCGCGGCTTTGCCCGAAGGATATTATTGTTTCGGACATCTGCCGTCAGATGTTGATGCACGCTTGGCTTCGATTGCATGGGGAATGGGGGCTTACCGTTTCGACCGTTACCTGTCGGAAAAATCCGACCCGCCGATTTTGGTCTTAGACGATGAGGCGACGGAAACGGAAATTCTGTCCAGCGTCGCCGCGACCACCTTGTGCCGGGACCTAATCAATACACCCGCGAGCGACATGGGCCCCGCCGCTCTAGAGCAAGCTGGGCGAGATCTCGCAAAAAAATTCGATGCGCAAGTATCGTCGGTCGTTGGTGAAGATCTGTTGGAGCAGAACTTCCCCATGATTCATGCTGTTGGTCGCGCCGCGCATGAAGCGCCGCGTTTAGTCGAGATTGAGTGGGGCGATCCCTCTCATCCGCGCCTGGCTATCATTGGTAAGGGCATCACCTTTGACACAGGCGGCGTGAATATGAAATCTGCCACAGGCGCGCGCATCATGAAAAAAGATATGGGCGGGGCTGCGCATGCTTTGGCTCTGTCGCACATGATTATGGCCAATGATCTGCCAATAAGGTTGCACTGTCTGTTGGCGATTGCAGAGAATGCGGTCTCGTCTAACGCCTATCGTCCCGGGGACATTCTACCGTCGCGTATCGGCCTGACGGTGGAGATTGATAATACGGATGCGGAAGGGCGGCTTGTGCTTGGTGATGCGCTGACAAAAGCAACTGAGGACGATCCCGTTTTTATGATTGATTTTGCGACGCTGACGGGGGCGGCGCGTGTCGCTTTGGGGCCCCATTTACCGCCTATGTTCTGTAACCGGCCTGCGCCTATAGAGGCCGTCTCCAGACATGGCATGGCGCAGCTCGACCCAGTTTGGAATTTGCCGCTTTGGCAGCCTTATAATTCCATGCTCAGCTCTCCTATTGCCTCATTAAAAAATTCAGGCGGCGGCTTTGCAGGATCTGTGACAGCTGGATTATTTCTGGAGCGTTTTGTGAAAAATACCCCTTGGATGCATTTCGACACCTATGGCTGGAACCCGACCGCCCGTCCGGCCCATCCTAAAGGTGGCGACATGTATGGCGTTCGCGCTGTTTACGCTTGGCTAAAGTCTGGCGGGTTGAATGCGCGTTTCTCGGAGTAATAAATACATCACAGCTGCGCCTGATATGGCCAAAAGGAACGAGCTCTTAATCAAGTCAAACTGAGACATATCAGGGGTGAAGGCCAATACGATCTGCGCTGCTGGCCAAATACTAACATAGAGCATCGGAGCCAAACGCGGACATTTTTGCAGAAGGGGCGGCGCCGTATGCAGGAACCCTACGCAGACGGTCAGCAAAACCAACACGCCCATAACCTCTAATCCAGACGTCCAAGGCATGGTGAGGTAAAACCCGCAAGTCAGGCCCGTGACAACAAGACTCGCGATGAGAATGCGCCTCAGGTTAAGCCGTAATTGATCTTGCCACTGAAAGAGAGTCACGCCGATCAAATAGGCGTAGCCAAGGCGCAATCCGGGAACGATAGGGTCTACGTTTTGCGCAAAATCCGGGTCAACAACGCCCGTATCGATAACCATGACATAAAGCGCCGTTGCGAGAATAGACAACAAAAGTGTGAGCCTACGATGCCGAAGCAATCGGGTCAGCCACCCCAGTAGAAATCCGACATGTAGGATCAAGCCCCATTGCAAAGTCCAGATCGCACCCTGCAAGAGACACATATATTTAGCATCATCCATAAGACCGGGCATTCGCATGCCGGGATCAATGAGGAATATCGTTTTGAAACTATAGGCGAACAGGTCCCCGACAGACATGCGAACGGGCGCATCAGGCGCGCACATGACCGGATAAATGACAAGGACGCTGACGAGCGTGGCCGCAATCAAAGCGGGCCAGAGACTGCGAATACGGGACGAGACGAATTGTCCAATCGTTCGGCCACGGGCCATAGAGCGCGCCGCCAGAAACCCGGAGAATATAAAAAGAAGCTGCACCCCATATCGAGAGGGGTCATAACCCCAAAGTCGGCCCCATTCTGGTTGGGTGTCGCCAATCCCCATAGTCGACGCATATCCCACACCAATGACAACTATAATGAGAATACGAAGTGCCGCCAAACCGTGCAACGGTAAGAAGTCGCCAGTCGGCATGAGTCCGCGCGGGACTACCTTTTCAGAGGTTAACTGGGTCATCGGGAGCCGTATAGCTGAAAACTGTTAAAATTTTTGCCCAAAATTCCGTTGGATTTGAGTCACTTGAGTCCCTCGGCAGGTAATCCGCCCTGACAGTCCCTTGACCCGTGAATCCGGACTGTGCGATTCCCTGATTCGTAGATTTTAGTTGATCTATCCTTCAACTCGTCAGCCTTCACGGAGCGCCGCGTATATGTCCGCAATAGAAACTGCATTCGCGCCCCGCCTTGTATCATCGACACACCAACCCGAGACGGCTCACCCCGTCGTCCGTAAAATTCAATCGGAGAGAATTTCACGAAAAGACAGCCTCGCCTTTTGGCACCGCGTAACATTGGCCACGGTGCGGTCAGACGCGCCTGATCTTTCCGCGCGTCAATTGGCGATGCTGATGAGTATTTATTTGGAAGACGGGCTTCATACCGTTCGGTCCCTGGCGAAACATTTGGATGTGACCAAAGCTGCCATCAGCCGCGCGACCGATAGTTTGTGCAAGCTTGGCTATATTGAACGTAAACCTGATCATCGCGATAAGCGGTCCGTTGTTCTGGCGCGCACATCAGCCGGCATTCATTTCCTGTCAGAATTTGCGGATATTATCCAAACCGAACGCCAATAGAGCGCTTCATGTCGACGGATAGCCGGACGCATCTACCCGCAGGCACCAAAACACAAACCCACTATGTCGTAACTGCCTCCGCAGATTTGAGGACAGAGACTGGTATGGGCACTCAGGCCCTGTCAGGACAGAGATTTGACGTCATTGACTCAAAAAATGGCCTATCGCGCGGCGCCTTATATTCTATTTTGCCGGCAGTGGAACGTATTGATTATATTGGATTTTTACCGTCTTCAGTTCTCTGCGCTGACAGATTTAACCCGACGCATATCGTGAGTGCTGTCACAGCGGCCATTTTCGAAGCGGCAGATATCAAATCTAAACTAATCGGCCATCTTCCGCGTAACGCCGCCGTAAATGGAGAGATGGAAAGCGGGTTTTTGAAACTGCCTCGGGGCGGATTTATTCACCCGCGCCATATACGTGATTTGAAAATACCGCCGGACCGCTCTTTTGTTGCCTCCGCAATGGATATGCTGAGCCTCCCCTATATCTGGGGCGGCACAGGTCACATTGGTGTCGATTGTTCGGGGCTTTTGCAAAGCGCCCTTGCGGCGACAGGTGGTGATGCCCCGCGTGATGCAGATCAACAAGAAGCACAACTGGGCGCGCCCATCGCCTTTGAAGACAGAACCGCAGGCGATCTGTTGTTCTGGCCAGGCCATGTGGGTATTGTTGTGGAAGGTGATCGGCTCTTACATGCCAATGCCTATCATATGTGTGTCGTGATTGAGCCGGTTAATGAGGCTGTAGCGCGTATTGGCGCAGTTCGCACGGTGAAACGGCTTTAAAATCCTGCCCATGAAAAAGCCCGCACGAAGCGGGCTGAATTCGAGTATATCTCAAAATCTATTCCGTTGGGTCTGCCGCCGGTTCTTCGATCACGACTTCCGTTTCCATAACGGGCTCCGCTAATGCGGGCTCAGGACGCGGCGAGGGCGCTGAATCTGCAACGCGTAGATACTCAATGACAGCGGCGCGATCGGCAGGTTTTTTCAAACCGACAAAGTTCATTTTCGTGCCCGGCGCATATCTGCTCGGCTTTTCTAGGAATTTGTCGAGCGACTCATATGTCCACTGCTCGCCAGCGATAGCGAGGGCCGCTGAAAACGCGTAGCCTTCGTGAGATCCCTTGTCGTTCATGACAACCCCGTAAAGGCCGGGCCCCGTGCCATTTGGTCCGCCGGGTTCGACATTATGGCAAGATTGACATTTTTTGAAAACGCGAGCGCCCTTAGAGGCATCCATAGCGGCAACCCAATCCGCTTGTGGGAAGGGGAGTTCAATTTCAACTTCATCGCCGCCGCCTGTCTCAATCGCGCCAACTTTGTAAGCGATTTCTTCTCCGCCGCCGCCCATGACCACGCCGGGGAGTTTCATTAGGAACATAAAGCCCAAACCGGTGGCCAGCACAGCGCCTGCAATTTTGTTGAAACCTAAATCGTCCATGACGAAATCCTGCCTAATTCTCTACGCGGTCGTGACGTTTTGTATGGCCCGACCATTTGGGCCATGTCTTATAAATATGTAGCACGATTGCAAATAGAAAACACCTTGCGGCCAACCGTCGCGTTGGGTTTATACACGGCTAAGTAACGCAAAATCATGTTGAAACAGACTAGGCAGTAAAAATGACGCAAAAAATCGTCTATCAGGGTGAACCGGGAGCTTATTCTCACTTGGCCTGTTCGCAATTTTTCCCGGGACATGAGCCCTTGGCGTGCCCCAGTTTTGCGAAAGCCTTTGCACAAGTGCGCTCAGGCGAAGCCCATTGCGCGATGATTCCTGTCGAGAACACGGTTGCGGGCCGTGTCTCGGATATCTACCACCTCCTGCCCGAAGGCGGCTTATACATTGTCGGCGAGCGGTATTTACCGGTCCATCACCAGCTCTTGGGCGTCAGGGGTGCGAAGATGTCCGATATTCGGAGCGCGCGGTCCCATCACATGGCCTTAGGACAGGTCCGAAAATTTCTGACCCAGCACGGAATCGACGCTATTGCGGATGTCGATACAGCCGGGGCCGCGCGAAAAGTTGCGGTTGGCGAAGATAAGTCCGTCGCGGCTGTGGCCTCGCGCTTATCCGCGGAAACCTATGGTCTGGACATTTTGGCAAAGGATATTGAGGACGCCGCTCATAATACGACTCGGTTTATTGTGCTGTCGACAGCGCCAGTTCTGCCGAAAATTGAGGTGCCAAGCGTCAGCTCTTTTGTCTTCAAAGTCCGCTCTGTGCCGTCCGCGCTATATAAAGCTCTGGGCGGCTTTGCCTCGAACGGGCTGAATTTAACCAAATTGGAGAGCTACATGGTCGGCGGGTCCTTTACCGCCGCGCAGTTTTACGCCGATGTGGAAGGGCATATTGACAGCCCGGAGATGAAAAATGCGCTGGAGGAACTCGCGTTTTTCTCTGAAAATATCACCCATTTAGGGACCTATCCCATGGACGATATCCGTCTCGCAAAGGCTTGAATTGTGAAGGCTGCACAGGCTTCCTATATACAGCCCATGATGAAACGATTTTTCACGGCTGTCTTAGGGGCGGGGCTTTTACTGTCGCCGCTTCCGGCCTTTGCCGCCGCTGATGCGGTTTATACGAATTGGCGCGATAATATTGCGGCTGATGGCTATGATGTTGTAACGTTTTTTGCGGGCAAACCCCAGCCCGGAAAGACTGAGTTTACAACACGCTATGAGGGTGCGGATTGGTTCTTTTTTAGCCAAGCCAATAAGGATTTGTTTTTGACAAACCCAGATCTCTTTGCCCCGCAATATGGCGGCTATTGCGCTTGGGCTGTTGCCAAAGGCAAGCTGGCCCCCGGCAGCCCCGATCACTGGCATGTCGAAGACGGACGGCTATTTTTCAATTATAATGCGCGGGTTGAGCGACGTTGGCAGAAAAAACGCGCAAAGTTTATCAGAGAGGCCGACGGCCGTTGGCCCGACCTGATAGGGGACTAAGCCGCCCTAGTTTTTTGCTGTCCTAGTTCTTCGCTGTTTCTGAGAGCCAATGCCGCAAGAGTTGATGTGCAATCGTTTGGCGCGGCGGGCATTGAAAGGCTTGGCCCCGTTTCTCAAAAACGGCCAGGACCTCATCCCGGGTGAACCATTTCGCATCTTCCAATTCTTTGGGATCAATCGTGATGTCTGTTGTGACGGCTTCTAAAATAAGACCCATCATCAATTGCGACGGAAATGGCCAAGGCTGCGAGAAAACATATCGCGGGTTTTTCGTTTTAATTCCGGCTTCTTCCATAACTTCGCGTTGCGCTGCGTCCTCAATGCTTTCCCCGGGCGAGATGAACCCGGCCAGAGCGGACATAAATCCTTCCGGCCATCCGGGACCTCTGCCCAATAGGACCTTGTCGCCATCCGTGACCAGCATGATAGCGACGGGATTGACACGCGGAAAACTCTCTATCCCGCACCCCGTGCAACGCTGTTTAACGCCGCCGTCCCGCGCCACGGTCTGCGCACCGCAGGAGACGCAGTGTTTCTCCAAATGATGCCACGCAAAGAGAGATTTCGCCCGGCCAGCCATGGCTAGATCTATAGGTTTCAGGTTCCCGCCAATGCCGCGCAGCGAGACGAAATTTTCTTCCGGCATAAATTCTTCTGGTTTGGCGATGCTAAAGGCGAAAATCGGTCTGTGACCTTCTTGTCCCAAATAGATGGGTCCGGGCGCCATCAAATTATGTCCGATCAAATCCGACGGGTGGACGCGGTGAAGCCGTCCGCCCGCCCCGATTCCCACGCGGCCTTTGAAAAACAAGATCGCCCGCGCCGAGGTATGGCCCAGCAAGCTTTGCAAATGTTCAGGATCACGCCCGTTCTCGGCGTAATCCAATATGTCTCCAGCAAAAGGAATGGGTGTGTCAGTTGTTATCTCGGTCATGCCGCCCGACATGGTGCCTGCCAATAGTGAAATCAAACCGTAATTTTTCTTACCCTCCAGTTTTTGCACAGTGTCTGCCGTGCAAAGGCCCTTGTGCAAAGGGCGGCAGCAGACTACATCGCCCCTCGGAAGATCGGCCTGGACAATATCCTCGCCAACCCGGTCAGGGCGGGAACGCAGCAGCCGTAACGAGTTTTTATTGGGTCAGGACCCGGTCTTCCACTCGCACTCGCGCGGAATTCCCCATTATTTATCTTGCCTTGGACCCCCTGCGCTAACAGACCGTAGGATCTAAGCCTTCGCCGGAGAGAGTTTATATGCGTGTATTTCTGATTTGTTTGGCGTTATTTTTTGCGTCGCCTGTTTTCGCACAAGATGCTGATATGGCAGCGCAGAGCGGCTTGACCGCCATTTACGCCAGCACGGCGGATATGGCCGAGATTTCGGTGACGGTCGAAAATGGCGTGGTAACCTTGTCTGGCGATATCCCCAGCGCTGATCTGGCGGCCAAAGCCGTCGAAATTGCCAAAAGCCGCGACGGAGTTGTTTATGTCCAGGATCAGATGGACCGGGCTTTAGTAGGAGAGAATAATGTCGGGAATGCGTTAGGCGGTTTAGAAAAAGATATTCGGCAAATTACCAAAGCGCTGCCTTTGATCGGGCTTGCGATTTTCGCCTTCCTGATCATGTGGTGGTTGGGCGGTGTGGTGTCCCGCCGCAAGAGGATTTGGAACAAGATTGCAACCAACCCGTTTTTGGGTGACTTATTATCGCAAACTATGCGGGTTTTATTTATCATTGGCGGCCTGATTATCGCGCTTAATTTGCTGGGCGCGCAGGCCATGATTGCAACTATTTTGGGCGGGGCCGGGGTCGTGGGTATCGCCATCGGTTTTGCCGTGCGGGATACGTTGGAGAATTACCTCGCCTCTATCATGCTGTCCTTAAGGCAGCCCTTTCGCGCGGGTGACCATGTTCTGATCGGCGATAAAGAAGGTAAGGTCATGCGCCTGACCAGCCGGGCCACCATCCTGATGACGATGGACGGGAATCACTTGCGAATCCCAAACTCAACCGTCTTCAGGGCCATCATTCTCAACTACACGACAAACTCGGATCGGCGGTTCAAATTTCAACTGGGTGTCGATGCGGCGGATGACCCAGTGGCAGCCATGAAAACGGGATTGGATGTGATGAAAGGACATGATTTCGTGCTGAACGATCCTGCGCCTTCCGCGTCGATTTCGGACGTTGGCGACTCTAATATTGTTATCAACTTTTACGGGTGGGTTGACCAAACAACGGCCAGTTTCGGCAAAGCCCGCAGTCTGTCTATTCGTTCGGTGAAGGATGCTTTGGAAGAGCAGGGTTTCTCCCTCCCAGAGCCAATTTACCGTTTGAAATTGGACAATTTGGCGGGCGCGCAGCTTGATATCAAAACCGGTGCTAAGACCAAAAAATCCGTAAAACGCAAAGTGTCGGAAATAGATGAGGATACGGCCCCGGACACGGCGATAGACGCGAAAGTCGAAGCGGAATTAGACCTATTGGGCGAGACGAACCTTCTGGATGAAAGTAAGCCCGTCGAATAGGCTCAGCGCCACTCCACGCGCATGTTAAGCGGTTTTTCGGGGCGGGTTGTAATTCGCATCAGGGGCCAAGGATGCGCCTCATCGTTAACCCAGTTTAAGCGAATTTTGCGGAATAGCACGGCCATCATAATCGCGGCTTCTTGTAGCGCAAAACGTTGGCCGATACAGACCCGGTGCCCCACGCCAAAGGGCAAGAAATTAAACCGACCGATAGATTTTGCACGCTCGCCTATGAACCGGTCCGGATCAAACGCATCGGGCCTGTCCCAATGACTGCGATGTCGATGCAAAGCCCATAGATTGATGAGGACGCCGCAGTCTTTTGAAACCTTCTTACCTTCAAACTCATCCGCCGCGGTAGCTTGACGTGATATCAGCGGTGCAGGGGGATAGAGCCGCATGGTTTCATTGAAACACGCCATAGCGAAAGGGATTTTATCCAGCCAATCTTGAGATGGTTGCGTCATATCCAGCTGATCTAGCTCAGCTTCAATCTTGACGCGGGAGGCCGTATCTTGGGACAGCAGGTAACCTAGCCACGTCAGAGCGCGAGAGGTCGTTTCATGCCCAGCGCCAATAAAGGTGACGAGTTGATCGACGATCTGCTCATCCGTGAAGGTCTCGCCATCCTCTGTTTTTGTGCGCAACAGAAGCGTTAGGAAATCGTCAGGCACGGCGGTCGCCGCCTCTATGCGGGCGCGTCTATCCATGGCGAGATCTAAGACTTGGGCGCGAAGCCGATTAACCGCGCCGCGCCCACCCAACTTGGTCAATCGGGGTATCCATTTCGGGGCCATGAGAATATCCAAAGGGTCTGCTTTGCCGAGCACATTGAGGAAATGCGATATATCTCGCAACGCGTCGTCGGACTGCCCGTCTATCTCACCGGAGAAAAGCGTTTCCGATAAAACCCCGTAAGCCAGTTTTAAGAAACTCTCAGCGATATCGACGGTCTCGTTTTTGGGAAAACAGCTCACTAACATTCTATCGGTCACTGTCGCCATAGAGGCGGCAAAACTCTTGGTATGGCGCGGAACAAAAACCGGCGAGAGCGCGCGCCGGGCGAACCTCCAATTCTCACGTTCTGCGGTAATCAGGCCTTCCTTCAAAACGGGTTTGAGGATGCCTTGTCTAATCGGATGCAGGCGGTAATTTTTGGCATTTTCGATGAACATGTGACGAATAGCCGTGGGAGAGGTCACCACAATCATCTCCTGACCCATAGCCTTAACTTGCACGTCCTCCAGCGTCATGGAGGCCTCGGTCGAGGCCGTGACGGGGTTGCGGCTCATGGCGAGGACGGAGTCTATATTCTCTCGAAAATTCCAATCTTTTGGATGTTTCGGAGCGGGAATGGGGGCAGGCGGAATGAAATATCCGTCCTCCCATTTTGCGTCGGGCCGGAATTTGTAATCGTGACGTGCCATTGCATCCTCCTTACCCGTGCGACCCTAAACTAGTTGCAATGCCCGTCAATTTGTCAAATTTGCATAACGGTATCCCGCTAAACTGTGTGTATCTCTCAGAACTTATCTTTGAGAGGCAATTCCGTAGGCAAGGGAACCGCTCGCTTACGTCCTTTCCCTTTTTTTGCATATTTGCTTTGATACGCGCGACGCTGTTTTGTGACCTCATAGAGAACGATGCCTGAGCTCGTGCCCAAGTTGAGGCTTTCGATCATACCGAACATCGGAACGGCGACACACATTTCTGCAGCTTCAACCGCTTCGGGGCTGATGCCGCGACTCTCATTTCCGAACCAAACGGCGAGTTTTGGAAACTGCGTGTAATCGCCCTCGTGTAGATATAGGCTTTCTTTGCCTTTAACATGCGGAGAGGTGACGATGGACGTGTAGCCTTTGGTTTTTAAATGACTCAGGCAATCTGTTGTGCTGTCAAAACGTTTTACGAAAGTCCACTTAACGGCGGAGACTGAGGTACTGGAAATTTTGCGTCGCGTTCGCATCTCCTCCCATTCGTTTGGAAGGCTGTTCTTTGGGTCTATGATATAAATTTTTTCTACCCCCATTGCGTTTACGTTCCGAATAACAGTTCCAATATTCAACATGTCTCGTGGCCATTCCAGAACGGCAATTAAATGTTTGCATTGAAAAGGTTTGATCGCATTCGCGCGTTTCCGAACGCCGGGTTTAGCTTTCTTTGGGGTCTCGAAGGTCATAATTTGGAGCATACCAAGCCTAGAGACTCAATCAAGCATTCCTCTAAACTGTGGACGGTCGCGGGCTTATGCTTTCCATCTTCGCTTGTCCCGCCTATATCTCTCCCATGAGCGAAACGTCCTCCATGTTTGGCGAGCAGGAATCCTATCAGGTTCTGGCCCGGAAATACCGACCCTCCACCTTTGAGGATATGATCGGCCAAGACGCGATGGTGACCACGCTGAAGAACGCGTTTGAGGCGAACCGGGTCGCACATGCGTTCATGCTGACGGGTGTTCGCGGTATCGGAAAAACAACAACGGCGCGACTTCTGGCTCGCGCGTTGAATTATCAGACCGATAGTGTGGATGGTCCAACTGTGAACCTGTCCGAGCGCGGAGACCATTGCGAGTTGATTATGTCCAGCAGCCATATGGATGTGCTGGAGATGGACGCCGCGTCGCGGACTGGCGTTGAGAATATGCGAGAGCTGCTGGATGGTGTGCGTTACTCACCCGCAACGGCGCGCTATAAAGTCTATATTATTGACGAGGTTCACATGCTTTCGGCGGGTGCGTTCAACGCGCTGTTGAAAACGCTGGAGGAGCCGCCGGACCACGCGAAATTTATCTTCGCGACGACCGAAATTCGCAAAGTGCCAATTACGGTTCTGTCTCGCTGTCAGCGTTTCGATCTGCGCCGGGTCGATGCGGGCGTTTTAGCAGAGCACTTGCGCGGTATTTGTGAAAAAGAAGGCGTGAAAATTTCGGACGAAGGTCTGGCTATGATTTCCCGCGCCGCTGAAGGCTCAGTCCGGGACGGCTTATCTTTGCTGGATCAAGCGATTGTGCAAGCCGGTCTCGACGGGGATGAAGTCACAGGCGAGCAGGTTCGGGTCATGCTGGGCCTCGCGGATCGTCTGCGGATATTAGATTTATTTGCGATGGCGGCAGGCGGCGATACCAAAGGGGCTTTGCTGGAAATGCGCGCGCAATATGATGACGGCGCAGACCCATCCGTTGTCATGCGGGATTTACTGGATATCTGCCACGAGGTTAGCCGCGCGAAAACGCTGGGTGATTTGGCTGAATTTGAAATGGCGCCAGACCAAGCCAAGCGTCTCCGAGAATTATCAGATACGCAATCCGTCGGACAACTCACGCGTTTGTGGCAGGTCCTTAGCGCGGCCTATAATGATGTGCGCCAAGCGCCAGCGCCTCTTGCGGCTGCGGAAATGGCCTTACTAAAATTGAGCCTCGCTGGACAAATGCCGCCGCCCGAACTCGCGGCAGCGATCATCACCCAAGCGCGCAAAGACCAAGATGATGGCGGGCCCGGCTTGCCAGTTATGTCGCCTGTTGGAGGTGGCGGGACATCTTCTGTCGCAGCCGTGTCAACGCAGGCCGTGTCCAGCTCCCCGAGTTCTGCGCTTACCGCTGCTTTGGAAGCCCCACAGCCCGTTATCCCGGCGGCGCCTAAGATTGAGATCGGCAGTTTTGAGGACTTTGTGACCGCGTTACCTGCCTCGCAAATTAAGCTTAAGTCCGACCTCGAACGCTATGTTCGCCTCGTGAGTTTTAAGCGCGGCGCAATTAGCGTGAATATTACTGACCCGCGTCAAAATACTTTGATCGGGAAAATTGTGTCTGCCCTGCAAGAGATGACAGGCGATTTGTGGATTGTCTCACCCTCCGATGACAAGGGGGCGCAACCTATTTCGCATCAACGCAAATCTGCCGCGGCTGCGCAAGATGCTGAGGATCGCTCCCATCCCGCATTTTCGCACCCGCTGCTGACGTCCGCGAAAGAGCTATATATTCGCGACCGCGCGAATAATGTCATTCACTCTGATTTCCCGAAAGAGGATTAAAATGAAAGATCTCATGGGCCTGATGAAACAGGCGAAAGACATGCAGAAGAAAATGGAATCGGCGCAGGAAATGGTCGCAGATTTAACGGCCATTGGGCGCTCTGGCGGCGGCCTTGTTACGGTGACCCTGATGGGCGGCGGGAATATGAAATCCCTCGAAATTGATCCGTCCTTGATGACAAGCGAAGACAAAGAAGTCGTCGAAGACCTCATCATTGCGGCTTTCCAAGACGCGAAAGTCAAATTGGACCAAGCCCAGGCCGAAACCATGAAATCCGCTATGGGAGATATCCAACTCCCGCCCGGTATGAAAATGCCGTTTTAGATGAATAGGCGGGAAGCATTGGCGGTTGGGGCTGGCGTTGCCGGATTGGCAGCTTGTGCGGACACTACCAAATCGGAGTCGAATCCTGGAGAGAAAGAAGTCTTGCTGTCTGGCTATGCTCTTAATGTCGAAAGTTGGTACGCGGACATTCCATTTGAACAGCGTTTCGATAAAGCCGCACGTGATGGATTTTCCTCTGTTGAATTTTGGTTCATAGATAGCTGGAAACGCAAGGCTTCTGATCTGGCGAAACTGTCAAAAGACGCTGGGGTTGGTGTAGCGCAGATTGTTGGAGACAGTCCGCCCTTGGCTTTGACCGAGTCCCGCTCAGTGTTTGTGGAGAATTGCAAACGCGCCGTTGAAAATGCCAGAATTTTAGACTGCGATGTTGTTACGCTGACGGGACATCAAAATGTCGAAGGCGTATCTAAAGCTGATAGTTTGAAAGCCTACCAAGACCATATGGCGGCGGTTGCGCCGATATTCGAAGACGCCAAAGTCTTTGCGGCGATTGAGCCTTTCAACCCCTATGACCATCCCGGACATTTCATCTATGGCAGTGCGGATGCTGTAAAAATTGTGCGCGCGATTGACTCGCCCTTTATGAAAATAAATTGGGATTTGTTTCACATGCAACGCCATGAAGGCGAGTTGATTGGAAACCTCAAACGTCACGCTGATACGATTTGCTATGTGCAATTGGCCGACGCCCCAAATCGCGGGCAACCCGGAACCGGGGATGTGAATTATGCCAACGTGATAAAACAAGTCAGGGCCGGTGGATATACGCGTCCGATAGGTCTGGAGTTCTGGGCGAAAGATAAGAATTATGATCAAGCGGTTCAGGACATGATTGATCTCTCGCGCGCTGTGGACTTTACCTGATGAAATTTATCTTCCTTATCGCGGCCTGTCTCGGGTTAACAACATTGCCTGCTTGGGCAGATGAGATACCAGCCTCTGCGGGTGCACAGGCTGTGACGGATTTTGGGACAATTCATCATCCCGTCCTTTCGAAAAATGGAATGGTTAGCGCGCAGGAAGACATCGCCGCGCAAGTCGGCGCGGATATTCTCGCGCGCGGCGGCAATGCTGTGGATGCAGCGGTCGCGACAGGATTTGCGCTTGCGGTCACTCACCCAGAAGCTGGCAATTTGGGCGGCGGTGGATTTATGCTCGTCTATTTGGCGGACACAGGGGACACCATTGCGATTGATTTTCGGGAGATGGCCCCGGCGCGGGCCAGCCGGGATATGTATCTGAACCGCGCAGGCGATGTTGATAATGAAATCGCGCAATATAGCCGCGCCTCCGCTGGAGTTCCTGGGACTGTGATGGGCCTGTTGGACGCGCTTGAGACCTACGGGACGATGACCCGCCGCCAAGTTATGGGGCCGGCCATTCGATTAGCCAGTGAGGGTTTTGTCGTCAGTCCTGTTTTGGAAAAGGGCCTGAAATCCGCAAGCAAGCGCTTCGCCGCTGACCCCAGCTCGGTTGGGTATTTCGGAGGTATCCAAGCGGGCGAAGTCTGGAAACAACCTGATCTCGCCAGAACCCTGCGCCGCATTTTGAAACGCGGGGCCGATGGGTTTTACACAGGTGAAACGGCAGGGCTCATCGCGGATGAAATGCAGCAAGGCGAGGGTCAAGCTAAAGGCCTAATTACTGTGGAGGATTTGGCGAATTACGAGACCGTGACGCGGCAGCCCGTACGCGGGACCTATCGTGGATATGAGATCGCGGCCATGTCACCCCCGTCGTCCGGCGGCGTGCATGTTGTTCAAATGCTCAATATTTTGGAGGGCTATGACCTCCGCGCGGATGGCCATAACAGCGCCGCTTATTTGCACAAATTGATTGAGGCTATGCGGCGCGCTTATGCTGACCGCTCCAAATATCTTGGCGATCCGGACTTTGTGGATGTGCCTGTTGGGGCCTTGACCGATAAAGATTATGCCGCGCGCCTAAGAAACAGTATCAACCTTTTGGCGGCCTCTACCTCTGCCGAAATTTTACCGGGATCGGAGCTTGTTCCTGAGCCGATTAACACGACGCATTTCTCGGTCATGGATAAGGACGGCAATGCCGTGTCTCTGACTTACACGTTGAATTTTTCCTATGGGTCGGGATTTTCGGTCGATGGGGCGGGGTTCATACTCAATAATGAAATGGATGACTTTTCTGCCAAGCCGGGTTCGCCCAATGGCTATGGCTTGATCGGCGGTGACGCGAATAAAATTGAACCGCGCAAACGTCCGCTGTCCTCCATGACGCCGCTCTTTGTGATCAAAGACGGAGAGGTTGTTTTGGCAACGGGCTCACCCGGCGGGTCCACTATCATCACTTCGGTTTTGCAAGTCGCTCTCAACGTCATGGAATGGGATATGAATGTGACAGAAGCCACCCACCGCGGGCGTATCCATCATCAATGGTTGCCGGATTATGTGACAATAGAGCCGACGATTAATTCCGATACGGTTCGGCTGCTGCAAGATATGGGACATATTTTCCCGAGAACTGCGTCCGGTGAAATCAATAGGACCATCTTAGGCCGGGTGAATTCTGTTGGACGTAATGACGACGGATATATCGCCGGCGCTGCCGACCCGCGCGGACCCAAATCGGCAGCGATTGCGCCAGATTAAGTGTGTTTTCTGTTCTGGCCTTTCTCACTGGCCTTGAGCCCGAAACGCCTTATATCCGTCTTATGCCGAACCGTTCCGTCAGCCCTGAAATAGACCGCCTCATCGGGCTTTTGTCTAAATTGCCGGGTCTTGGGCCGCGATCTGCGCGGCGCGCGGCTTTATCGCTTTTGAAAAAACCGGAAGCCCTCATGACGCCCCTCGCGCATGCCATGGCGGAGGCCGCTGAGCGGATTTCGACTTGCTCGAATTGCGGGAATATCGACTCGTCAAATCCGTGTCATATTTGCGCGTCGAACACGCGGGATTTGACGACGATTTGTGTCGTGCAAGATGTCTCTGATCTGTGGGCGATGGAGCGGGCAGGTGCCTTTCGCGGATATTATCATGTGCTGGGCGGCACCCTTTCGGCCCTTGACGGCGTGCGCCCTGAGGACTTGAATATTGCGAGTCTGATCACACGGGCAGGCGAGGAGAATGTTGCTGAAGTTATCCTCGCCATGAACGCGACCGTCGACGGGCAAACGACGGCGCATTATATCACCGACCATCTGGAGCCAACGGGCGTGAGGATATCCCGTCTCGCGCACGGCGTTCCCGTTGGCGGGGAGCTGGATTATTTGGACGACGGCACAATCACAGCCGCGATGAGAAGCCGCAGGCCGTTTTAGCGGGTCTAAATCTCTTCCAAAATGGATGTGCCTTTAGACCTATCCCCACATGTCCATTGCCAAACCTCATGCAAGCGTAATTGCCCCGAGGGCAAGGTTTCGGGCGTCGTTGTGCAAATGCCGGTCAGTAAGCGGCCCTCGCGATCCATATGGTGATATCGCATGTCCAAGATGCCGGCGTCATTTACGTAGCCCAACACATGACCGTAACGAATATCTCCGCCAGAATAGGTTGCGGTCACCAGGTCGCCAACCTGCTCATATTTAAAAATTGTATCTAAATTCGTCTGAGAGCTTTCCGAAGACTCCACAGGACGAAATAGGCGGCCGCCATAACGAATCATGTGTCGCCCTCGGAGACAAGTTTCAGCGTTGGAAGCGTCTCCTCTATCGCATCTGTTTCGAAATCCACAGTCCCGATTTTCTTGGCGCGGGAGCTGATTTTACGAGACGAGATTTGAATGTCGGTCATGTCCTTATCTGCCATGCGAAAGTGCTTTTGCAAACGGGCCACGCGTTCATCGAGACGCGCGACATCTTCTGCCATGACGGAGACTTCGCGCTTGATAAGTGCGGCATTTTTTTGAATTTCCGCGTCATTCATGACGGCCTGCATGGTGTGTAATGTCGCCATGAATGTCGTGGGCGACACGATCACAACGCGCTGCGAAAATCCTTTATCCACGACAGCATCAAACTCATTATGCAGCTCGGCAAAGATGGCGTCGGAGGGCAGGAATAAAAGTGCGAGCTCATAAGTCTCGCCTTCAATTAAATATTTGCGTGAAATATCCTTGATATGTTTGAGCATATCATTGCGAAAATCGCGCTTCGCCCCTTCGGCTTCATATGAGCCGTCGGCCTCGACCATGCGCCGCCAGCTCTCCATGGGGAATTTGCTGTCTACTGCGACATCGCCGTGACCTTCTGGCATGTGAATGAGGGCGTCGACGCGTGTGTTGTTGGACAAGGTTTGTTGAAAGGTGAAGGCACGCGCAGGGAGAAAAGCGCGGATGAGGTCCTGCATCTGCTTCTCGCCAAATGCGCCGCGCGCTTGTTTGTTCGATAATATGGATTGCAGGCCGGACACTTCGCCTGCCAAGGCTTTTATATTAGATTGCGCTTGATCGATGAGGCCGAGCCGTTCGTGTAACTTTGTCAGGTTTTCGCTATTACGTGTTTGAACATGTTCTAGGGATTTACCGACACGTTCAGATACGCCCGTCAATCTCGCGTCTAAAACATCTGCAAAATTTGCGTCGCGGCGTTCGCTATCTTCTGCGAATTGGGCGAGGCGGCCTTGCAGACGTGATTGTTCTGCGCGCATGTCCATTAAATGCGTTTGCAACTGACTAGCTTCTTTTGACCGCCCGCTGCGCATGACCCAAGCCGTAATGAGAACAGCTGCCAGAACCAAGAGCGCTGCTAAAAGCAATTCCGTTAGCGTGATTGACGCGCCCGAAAACTCGACAATAGGTTCCATCTTTGTTCTCCTTGAGCGGAGGATGTGCCATGTTTTTTATCCGTTGGGAAGAGGCGCTCTGCGTGTTGTTTTTCGAGCGGTATGTCATCCGGCGTCACGAGGTTCCAGACGAGATTGAGCTTTTTAAGCCCGCACAATATCCACCATCCAGGATCAAATTCACTTTGGTGTAATCCCAAGCGCGCGCTTTCGGGAAAAGCATGGTGATTATTGTGCCAACATTCGCCAAATGTGATGAAGCCAAACAACTTCATTGGACCCGGAACATTGTGCCCCTGAACGCCGTGAATTGGGACGCGAAAGGTGCGCGGTCCGTGATTATGGGCATACCATCCGATGAGCCAATGCCCTGTGATTGAGATAACAATCCGTCCGCTAATGCCCCATGCGACCCAGCCCCAATCGCCGAGACAATACAGGACTAGGGCCACTGGAATTTGCTGTAGCCAGACTGTGCGTTGCAGAAAGATCATAAAACGGTCTTTCGTCAGTTTGTCCGGAAAGACGAGGTCTGGCCCGTTTGTCAGTTTTAATTGGAGATGGGTTTGAAGCCACCAATCCCGAAAAATAGAACTATGCTGGGAAAAGAACGGATGACACCGCTCTTGCCGCTGTGCCCAATCACGTAAATCATGCGCGCGCATCATTGTGAAAGGCCCGCCCAAACCAACCAAGGTCCCGAGATAAGCGCCGAAACGCGCGAGCCATAATGGGCAGTCAAAACTATCATGGATAAGCTTGCGGTGCATGCCGAGGCTGTGCCCGCCGCAGAGAATGAGAATGGATAAGCTGAGGAATGTCGCGATTGCGCCGAGGCTGAAATGTGTAAACCCAAGGCTCAGACAGATGATCAGATGCGCTGTAAACCAAAGCGATTTGGCAGGCGCCCAAACCAGTTTCCCATCAAACGTGTTCGCGTCGTTCGGCGAGTGAATGCGAGTTTCAATGTCACGCATCGTCGGGCGCTTTCCCGATAATG
>CAZSKH010000008.1:0-20486 GCA_964607395.1 uncultured Algimonas sp. | reverse complement strand
CTTTAGGAGTGAGAGCCGATGCCTGGGGCCAAAGTTGCCTCAACTGGTAGGACAGACGGGCCGCTTCTTCAAAAACCGCTGCCGCAGAGTCGGCGCAGCCCATTCGATTAGCAACCGAGTGGTAAGGCATTGAAAGCGCGTAAGCGATTTCGGAACCGGATATGTGCCTCATCTTCGCGTAAAACACTTTTTCTACCCTTTGGTATTCCATCGGGAAGATAGCTCTGCGGGCAAGTCCTGCTTTTATAATATACTGCCTCGCAGTTCCCCAGATGGGCTGTGAGCAAGCCTGCTTGGAAGTTTATCTATTGCCCGTTTCAAATCCAAATAAATTCGCAATATGGACGACGATCATAAACCCCACACTAATCGCGGCGAGGGCGATAATCATCCATGGGGGGCGGAAGCGGCGAAATTCTGTCTTTTCCTTGAAGTTCTGGCGGAAGCCCAAAATCACTAACCCTGCGCATACCGCAAGGCCAATGAGGCTAATCAGCAAATCTTCTTCGTGGGACATAGGGTAAATCGGGTTTCTTAGAAAATGTCAGATCGGCGGGGCGACTAACACCATGTCGCGTCTTATGCCAGTGAAACCGTTTATGCTTTAGCTCTCGAAACGCAGTGAGGGCAGGGGTGAAAAGTAAGAGCCAATAGAGGGGCATCGCCAGAGCCGACAGAAATAAATTTGATTTTCGGGCTCTATGGGCACCTGCAAGACCGATGAGGCATCCGATGGAAATCGAGACAAGAAAGGTTAAACTATAGGTCAGGCCTATGTCCAAAGGGACTTCGACCCACCAGAGCGCGGCAGCGAAAAACGGTAATCCCAATACAACAGGTGTGTAAAATAAGACAGAGAGGAGCGTGAGTCCAAGGGTCAGCTGTAATGTAAAAAACCGCATCAGGCCTTTGATCCCGCCGGGCGCGAAGGGTTGGGTCATATGAACATCCCAGGTTTGGATATAGCCCTTAATCCAGCGCGCCCGTTGCAAGCGCCAGTCTGGCAAGAGAGAGACGGCTTCCTCTTGTGTGGGGGGATGGATATATCCGATCTTGTGCCCATTTGCGGCCAAGCGGAAAGATAAATCCGCGTCCTCGGTGACATTATGTGCGTCCCATCCGCCAACAGTTTCCAGCGGTGCGCGGCGCATATGATTGCTGGTGCCGCCCAAAGGAAAGGGGAGTCCTAAGCGCGCGAGAAAAGGCACCCAAATATGAAACAACGCCGCATATTCTAAGGCAAACTGCCGCGTTAGCCAATTATCATCATGATTGAAATAATCCAGCGGCGCTTGGACAGCAGCCCAATCCGGCCTTACCTGAAAGGCCGCTATAGCGGCGAGCAATTGATCGGGATGCGGGCGATCTTCCGCGTCATAAATTGTGACGAATGCGGCGATGGAGCTTTGCAGCGCATAGTTCAGGGCTCGTGGTTTAGTCTGCGGGGATCCTTTCGGGACAATAATTTGACGAAAAGGTGGACGTAAGGCTTGGGCCACGGCTTTGGTTGTGAGGGGATCAACCTCTTCCGTGATGAGGATAATATCTAATTTGTCTCTTGGATAACGCAGCGCCTCTAATCCTGTCATGAGCTGTTCAATCATTTGAACTTCATGAAAGAGGGGAACAAGGACAGTATAAATGGGAAGGTCTTCCGATAGCTCCACACATCCATGGTCTTTCGGTTTCGCCGTTAAAATGGCTGCCAATCTGAACATGGCGAAGATGACACTGACCCAAGCCATCGTTGCGAAAAGACCTTTGAAAGCTTCACGGGGTTGCAGAAGAAACCAGACGAGGTAAGCCAAGCCGCAAGCCACCATTATGCCGTTTGAAATTGGGCGATGGGCCGCACGATCTGCATGGCCTATTTCAAAACCGATACCGGCTTCAGATCTCTTATCTGTGTGTTTAGCAGCTTCGTCACTCATCCCAACATAACGGTAGGTTTGTGTTTTCCAGACGGCAAGAAAAATATGAGTCTATTTAATTCCGATCCAATATGATTGAGGCCCAACGCGCAGCGTCGGCGACGACCTCATCGGGGTGATTGACGTGGGTTTCTGCTGTGGATTTCAGAGCTGCATCGCCGCTATTGCCGATGGCATAAAGCAAATTTCGCAAGAATCGGTGCCATCCGATGCGTTTGATGGGCGAGCCGGAAAAGCGCGCTCTGAAACCCGCTTCGCCCAAGGCTGCCAGCTCGGCGAGCTTCGGGGCATTTAAATCCTCACGCGCGGCAAGTTTCGTCTCTGTGCCAATTTTCGCGAATTTGTTCCAAGGGCAAACGGCCAAACAATCATCGCAGCCATAGATGCGGTTGCCCATTTTGCGGCGTAAGTCCTCATCGACGCGGCCAGCATGTTCAATCGTAAGATAGGAAATACAGCGGCGAGCATCGAGCTTATAGGGGGCCGGAAAGGCATCTGTTGGGCAAATATCCAGACAGGCGCGGCACGATCCGCAATGATCTAATTCGGGAGGGGTGGGCGGCAAATCTGCGGCGCTCAAAATAGCGCCGATAAACAACCATGACCCAAAATCTCGGCTAACTAAATTCGTGTGCTTGCCTTGCCATCCTAAACCTGCCGCCATGGCAAGCGGTTTTTCCATCAGGGGCGCTGTGTCGACAAAGACTTTCACATCCTCGCCGCTGTCTCGCGCAAGAAGCCCTGCGAGCTCTTTTAAGCGGCCCTTCATGATGTCATGGTAATCCCGCCCGCGGGCATAAACCGAAATCGTTCCGACCTCCGGGTCTTGTAAGGTCACCATTGGATCAGTCTCAGGACCATAATTCATGCCAAAGAGCACGGCAGATTTGGCTTCGGGCCAAAGGTTTTGAGGATGGGATCGACGAAAGGCTGTCTCCGCGAGCCAGTCCATTGAGCCGTGATGCCCGGCTGCGACAGCAGCGTCTAAGCCTTGACCGGCTTCAGGTCCGAAGGTCGAAAGATCAGTGATATGCGGAGGTGTGAACCCCAGCTTGGCCGCTCGCATATTTAGGGCTTTTAGAGGGTCCGCCATGCGGATTCTAAAAATCTAAATCGGTGTAATGCCGAGGTGCGCGCAGGCCAGGTTGGCGATCGTTCAAAAGGGGACGAAAGGCAGGGCGAGATTTGATTTTTTGATACCAAGCTTTCAGTTCCGGATAGTCGCGCCAAGGCACTTCATCCAGAAAATCGAGACAGGATAAATGTGCAGCGGCCGCAATATCACCTAGCGAATAGCGCCGCCCGGCCAGCCAGTCTCGTTTTTCCAAAAGGGAGGTTAGATATTTCAAATGATCCGCCAAATAGACTCGTCCCTCTCGCAGAACTTCAGGATCGGCTGGGCCTACATCATATTGAGTTTGGGACAATACGGCACGCTCGACTTTCTCAGCTAAGATATACGCGTCGACGTCCGCCGTAAAACGTTCGTCAAACCAAGCGCAAAGACGGCGGGCTTCGGCGCGCTCGAACGCATCTTCGGATAATAACGGATTTCGTTTTGATCCGTCATTGGCATATTCGGTGATGGCCCGAACGCCGCTAATTGTCAGCGTTCCATGTTGTGTTAAATCGATTAAGACTGGCGGCGTTCCCTCGGCCGTCATAGCTGAAAAATTGGGCTCAGGATCCCAAGGATTGACGACGGTCTCGCGCACTTTCAGCTTCTTCTCGGCTAAAGCAATACGCGCCATGCGAGAAGGCGGGTGCAGGGGGAAATGATAGAGCGTCCGCATAGCGTGTATTTAACGCAAACATGGCAAATGAAGCCTTAACGCGTCGTCAACTTTCTCATTTAGCTTGCAGGTGTATGGAAGCGTATATTTCCGTGATTGTGCCCGCAGCCGGCGGGGTGAGGATAAATCAGAACATCTGCCGCCGGAAAGGCATCCATAATCCGCTTTTCCGCTGCCAGTACCAAGTCATGCGTTTGGGATAGAGTCTGGGTCTCGTCGAGGTCGAGGCGCATTTGAATATGCAGATGGGGTCCCGCGGCGCGGGTTCGCAAATCCGTAACGGCGCGCACCTGCGGGTCCGCCATCGCAAAGCGCTTGATGGCGCGGCGCTCATCCTCATTCAGCTCCCGGTCCATGAGTTGACCCCAGGCCAGCCGCGCAATCTGGAATGCAGTAAATAACAGCCATAGCGCCATTAAACCGCCGACAAGAGAATCTGCCCACCCGAAGGAGGTGTAACTCGCAACAGCGATACCGATGATCACGAAGATATTCGCCAAAAGATCCGCGATGTAATGTGCTCGGTCTCCGCGAACTGCAATGGACCCGGTCGCGCGAACGGCCCAGCTTTGCGCGATGATAAGCCATAAGGTGAGCGCGATAAAAATAACCAATACCATGATGGCAGGACCGCTCTTCGTAACAGGGTGGTGGTGCCCGATATGGCCAAAAACTTCCTGCAATAAATGTGCAGCGCCTAACACGATCAGGCAGACTTGGAAGACTGCAGAAAAGCTCTCGGCTTTGCCAAAACCAAATCTATATTCAGGGTTCGGCTTTCGGGCCGCAAAACGAACTGCGATAAAACTGGCGATGGCACCGAACATATCGAGCGCAGAATGGACGAGAGAGGCTAAAACCCCGACGCTGCCTGTTTCTCCCCATAGCCAAAACTTACCCACCGCCATGACAACGCCCAAACTGACAGCCAAGGCCGTGATACGCCGTGTGATGATGGCAGAATGATCCGGGGGCAGACGGCCAGGACGGCCACGCCTGTTCGGTTGATCGAACCGATCATCCGCTGTCGCCGTAAGGTCGGCTTCTGATATGTCGCTATTCGCGCTCATTTGCGTGGTGTTATAGCATAACTTTCGAAATAGCGAGTTTGATTTTTCTCTAGCGCCAAAGCGAAATTGGCATGATTTGCCTCCGGCGATACGGTATGGCGCGCACAAGGAAACTCAACAATACCAAATTCGGGATACTCATCATGCACCTTCAAAAGTTACTAGTGTCCGTTGGTGTGAGCTGCCTGCTCTTGGCCGGGTGCGAGAAGGCGGTAGATAAGGCTTTGGAAAAAAGTGTTGAGACACTCATCACACCGGTTGCGACTCAAGATGCGGGCATGATCCCGCACGCGCAATTGCCCAACACAGTCACGCCAAAAGGCTACCGTATTGATATGATGATAGACCCGCAGGCAGACGGTCTGTCCGGGACGGTGGCGATTGATGCGACAATCAATGAAGACGCTGAACGCATCTGGATTCATGCCAAAGACATGACCGTGAATGCGGCGCGGATAGATTACGCAGATGGGTCAACAACAGCGCTGACATTTAACGCCATTTCTCTGGAGGAGGCACCTTCTGGCATTGCTTATCTGACGGCTGACGGCAAACTCCCCGCAGGTGAGGGGGTCATCACCCTAGACTACACCACGCCCTATAACCAAAATCTCAATTCCGCCTATCAAGTGCGGCGCGGCGAAGACGCTTATATCGTCACTCAGTTTGAGCCACTCGGCGCGCGCGAGACCTTTCCGAGCTTTGATGAGCCCAAGTTCAAAGTGCCCTTCACACTGTCTATCACATCCCCGTCTGATGAAACTGTGATTTCCAACACTCCTGAAACAGGCACGTCGTCCGTGGAGGTCGGCGGCGAGACGTGGACGAAACATCAATTCGCGACAACGCGCCCCTTGCCGACCTATTTGATTGCCTTTGCGGTTGGGCCTTATGAGATGAATGACTTTGGCACAATCCCGCCAAATTCCGTTCGTAAAACTCCGCTGGAACTTCGGGCCTTTGCAGCCAAGGGACAGGGAAAAAACCTCGACTATGCGCTTGCCGGGACCGAACCCATTCTGACGGCATTGGAAGAATATTTCGGCACGCCATATCCCTATGAAAAACTCGATTTGATAGCGGCACCTGAATATGCCTTTGGCGCGATGGAAAATCCGGGCGCGATTGTTTACCTCGAATATTTGTTGCTTTTGGACGAGACGTCGCCGCTCCGCCAGAAACGGTCCTATAATGGTGTCCATTCACATGAGCTCGCACATCAATGGTTCGGCAATCTTGTCACGCCCGTTTGGTGGGAAGACATTTGGCTCAATGAGGCCTTCGCGACATGGATGGGCAATAAGGCGACGTCGATCGCCTATCCGGACGGCAATTATGACCGCAATACACTGAACAGTGCCCTGCGCACGATGAATACTGACTCGCTGTCCACGACGCGTAAAATTCGGGAGCCATTGCTGCGGTCTGAAAATGTCATGGATCAGTTTGATGGGATTACTTACCGCAAAGGCGGCGGTGTGCTTTCCATGTTTGAGAGCTTTGTCGGCGAAGAGAATTTTCAAAAAGGCGTCCGTTTGCACATGGACCGTTATGCAGATGGCGTCGCAACGGGTGATGATTTCTTCCAATCCATTGCGGATGGATCGGGTAATCCTGATGTTGTGAGTGCCATGAAAAGCTTTGTTGACCAGCCGGGTTTGCCGCTCGTGAAAGCTCAAATTTTCTCGAACCGAGCCAAAGGCACAGGCGCATTTACAGGGGTGATACTAGGCCAATCCCGCTACGCGCCACTGGGGTCGCAAATACAGCAAGGCCAGAGTTGGCAAATTCCGGTCTGTATCGCTTATGGCCAAAACGGAACGATTGGTAAAAAATGCACCTTGCTAGACGAGAATGAAACCGAGATGAAAATCCCGGGATTGGTCGATTGGGTCACGCTTAACCAAGACGGCGCAGGCTATTATCGATTCACCATGGACAGCGCCGCTTGGGCGTCATTGGTCAAAAATTTAGACCAATTAAATACACGCGAAGCCTTGACCGTTATGGATAGTCTCGTCGCCGCTTTCCGCGCAGGTGAGGTTGATGCGGGCGTATTCTTGGACGGCATGCGCGCTTTTGCGGCACATCCTGAATATGATGTGGCTTCGGGCTCCACGCGTTTGTTGGGCTTTATGCGCAGCGAAATGCCAGCCAGCCGTAATGACCTCGCGCGCCATGTAAATAAGACTTATAAAGCTCGATATGACCGCATCGTGGGCACCGACACAGTGGAGGGTAATCTCCTCGCGCCGGCTTTGGCTGGGCTGCTCGTTCGCACCGGGCAAGATGAAAAACTGACCAATCAGATGGTCGAGCTTGGGTCGCAATATATGGGCCTGAGCGGAGACGCAGATAAAACAAAACTTGCGCCAAATATGCTCGGTTTGGCATTGCGCGAAACCATGCGCAAAGTCGGTGAGCCGGCCTATCAACCCTTGCTGGATATGGCCGTAAATGGGTCCTCCCTTGAAAAAGGCGCGGCGGCGGGCGCACTTGCTGCGACAGAAGATGAGACAGTTTATAAAATGCTGCTGGCTGATGTTGTTCTGTCCGAGGATAGTCCGTTAACGGGGCGGCAGTCCGGGACAGTGCTGAACGGTTTGCTGGGGTCAGACACATTTGGCGATCAGACTTGGGATTGGTTCAAAGCGAACCTTCCAGCTTACGTCAATAAAGTCCCCGATGTGCGCAAGGGCCGCTTGCCGGCTGCGGGCGGAAACTTCTGTTCCCTTGATCGCCGTGATGAGCTTCGCAGTTTCGTCGAGGCCAATGCCGCGCTTATGCCGGGCTATGAGCGAAGCCTGTTGCAAACGCTGGAAGGCATAGAGCTTTGCGCGGCTTTGAAAGAGGCGAAAGCGGATGAGCTGGCAGCCGCGCTCAGGAAACGCTAGATTTCACCTTGCTGGAGGCGCTGGGCCAGATTTTCGCAATTGCGGTAGGCCAGCGCCATAATGTGCAAGGTTGGGTTTTTATGAGGATTAGTCGGTAATACTCCGCCGTCCATGACGTAGAGATTTTCAACGTCCCAAGTCTGTCCGTATGAATTACACACCGCCGCATTACGGTCAGTACCCATCCGCGTTGTGCCGACCTCATGCACCATGCCTCCGGGCTTACTCATCACGTCTTTCGGGGCGCCATGACCTGAGACAACCTCGCCGCCTGCGCGTTCAATGATGGCTGTGAAAGTCTCCTGCATGTGGGCGATTTGATTATATTCGTAATCGCTCCATTCGAATGAGAAACGCAGAACCGGATAGCCCCATTTGTTCTTAAGGTCTGCATCTAGGGCGCAATAAGATTTATCATTGGCGACCATTTCACCGCGTCCATCCAAATAGATGAAACTGCCCCAGTGACGACGGATTTCATCGCGCAAGCCATCACCGAAAGCGAGGCCGTTACGGTCTGAATATTGCTGCATCGCGTTGAGTTCAGGCGCATCGCGAAAACCTTGTCCAACTTCGATATGGTAGCCGCGCGGGAAATCCATCACGCCTTTTTTCTGCGCCTCATATCCCCACCAGGGCATATAAATATGGTCCATATTTGCGCCGAATTCATCATAGCGCGGGCGGTTCTCTAGGCTCTTGAATTTGCCTGTGACCCGAACGGCGGGGGTATCGGTGAGGTTACGGCCAACTTGGCCCGAGCTATTCGCCAGTCCATCTTTGGAGCCTTTAGGTCCTGAGGTCAGCAGAATTTGAGCTGTGGCACAAGCGCTTGCAGCAAGGACAACGGCGCGTGCCTTGATGCGGCCTTCGACTCCGGTTTGTGTGTCTACAAATGTGACGCCTGCCGCTTTGCCGTCCTGACCCATTTCAACCGTGCAAACTTTGGCACGGGTCACAATGGTGAGCTTGCCCGTTTTATCTGCGAGTGGAATGAGAGAGGTTGAGCTTGAGAAGGCCGCGCCGATTGAACAGCCCCGCATACAAGGCGTGGCATAGAAACATGCCATACGGTCACCCAGATTACGGGTTAGAATAGCATTGTGCCGTTGGAAAGCGGGTATCCCAATTTTACGCGCCGACGCCATCATTAGCAGCTCATAGGCGCGTGGGGCTATAGCGGGCTGTAAAATCTCTTCGGGTGTTCCGGGGTGATTATACATCCCCGTATTGACCCCACTAATGCCGACAACAGCTTCAGTTGCATCGTAATAAGGTTTCATCTCATCATAGGTGACAGGCCAATTGGGGGAGAGGCCGTCTAGATCGCCTTGGATGAAATCATAAGGTCCCATGCGCGGACTATGCCGCGCATAGTGATTTGTACGTCCCCCAATAACTTGCGCGCGGTACCATTGAAAATCAACGCCTTCATCGGATGTGTAGGGCTGGTCCGGAAGCCAAGTGCCGCAAATCCCATTGTCGAAATATCCCCAATTTTTGTCCGGTGTTCCAATCGCCCGAAGCGGCGCCTCATCATTGCGCTGGAACATGGGGATTTCGCCCGGGTCTTGATTTGGCCCTTGCTCCACGAGGCAGACTTTCACGCCGAGTGACGTGAGGCGGTAAGCCGCCATTCCGCCGCCCCCGCCAGATCCTACGACAACAACATCATAGTCTTCATTTACGACATTGGTCACTTTGGCTCATCCCTGCTAAAGACATAGGGTTTGACGGTATCATAAGGCGGCGGTCCAACGGGAAGATCGTCCCAAGCCAAATCTAATGAGATGATGAGTTCCTGAATATGATCTAACGCCTCACCCGTTGGTCCGGGATAGTCTCCGGTGATAGGCTGGGCAGAAACATGTCCAAGATCGGCTTCGCCTTCTGGGGTGGTGTAGTAAGCTCCGATGGTAAGTTCACGAAGGTTTTTATACATCCAAGCGGGCTGGGTGAGAGGGCCTTCATCGTGCGAGGCGGTTCTCATTAGTTTAAAAATTTCACTGGCCTGACCCTTTGATAAATCGAGCCAATCTTTCTTGAACATCAACTGCGCTTGTCGATCCAACCAGATAAACCCGCGATGCACGGTCTTCCGCGTATCGGTCATCCAAGGGTAGGGTGCGGAGGTCCAATCGTCGAAGAAATCTGCTATGCCTACTTCGGATGGCGCCGGTGCATTTTCCGTTGCAGGCAGAATAAGGTCGGCAAATTTCTCTAGTTTTTGTTTGTGCTGGTCCGATAAAACTTTCGGCCAAGGGCCCGTGTCACCGATTTCGAAATAATCAGGAAATGTCCCATATCCTGCATGTTTGACATCCGGCACAGGCAAGTCATTTGGCCAAGGCGCAATGCCATCTTGAGCTGTTTCAACGGCTGGTGCGCAGGCTCCAAGCGCGGACATGGACATCGCCAATTGTATCATGCGCCTGCGAGAGAGTTTGATCTGGCGGGTCGGTCGTGATCCGATAGCAAGTTCAACCATATTTCCCTCCGTTTTTTCTCGGATAACACAGGCAAGGTCTTTAGAGTATTAAAAAGGCAAGGCTGTCATTCTGGGTGCTTTTTTGAATGAAATCGACGCGATAGATACTGGCTGCGTTTGCCCCAAACTTGCCATGGTCGCTATGCTATACGTCCCGCAAGAGGAGATGATTCCATGGACGTTCAGGAAATTGATGCGCTCGTAAATTGGGTGAAATGCAATGTTTGGGATATGCCGAAAACCGGTGACGACATTGCGTTTATAGACTCAGATTCCGGTCCACATACTGGGCCGGATATTTCAGCAGATGAGATCCAGTCGACGTCCGCATGGGTAGATAGGAATGCGCCTGCTGAATATGATTTCCCACTCAGTTTATTAGAACATATTCTGGGTTTAGACCGGATCGAAAATTGAAGGCACGCACCTTTCATAGATTAAAAAAGCCCGATTTGTTTCGAGACGGGCTTTTTATATATTTAGAACTTTCGAGACTTACTCGGCTGCGTCCTGCAAGGGCACCGCTAATCTGTTGAGCATTTCTTTTGGAATGACTTGCCAGAATTTTGTTCGCGCGAAATCCCACTCTGCGAGAATTTTCATTGAGAACTCACTTCCAGTTTGTTCGGCATGTTTGCGGATAAGGGCAAGGCATTGCTCTTCATAATGCTCGCTGCCGAAACGTTGCCAGACGACGCTGTCAGGATTGACAGCTTTTTCAAACTCATCCTCGACATCATAGAGATAGGCCATGCCGCCCGTCATACCTGCGCCGAAATTATCGCCGACAGAGCCGAGGACTACGACCGTGCCGCCCGTCATATATTCGCAGCCATTCGTCCCGAGGCCTTCGACAACAGTTTCCGCGCCGGAATTCCGAACCGCGAAACGTTCGCCCGCGCGGCCGGCAGCCATTAACGTGCCTTTGGTCGCGCCATAAAGACAGGTATTACCAATGATTGCGGAGGCATGCGGATCAATCGGCGAGCGCCCTTGGGGGGCGACAATAATCTCTGCACCGGAGAGGCCTTTACCGACATAATCATTGGCATCGCCGTCCACGACGAGGCGCAAGCCCGTCATGCCGAACGCGCCCAAAGACTGCCCGGCTGAGCCGCGTAAGCGCACGGTCAGATGACCTTTTGGCGCGCCCTCTGCGCCGAATTTTTTATAAATATGCGAACTGGCCCGTGTGCCAACAGCGCGGTGTGTATTTTGCACGGCATAGGTCAGATGGGTCTTCTCTCCGCGTTCAAATAATTGTCCGGCGTCTTTGATGATTTGCGGGTCAAGCGTATCGGGAACGTCAATGCGGCCCTGACGGCTATCCACCACGCGGGTGCTGTCGACTTGCGCTAAAACAGGATTGAGATCGAGATCATCGAGGTTTTCGGCGCCGCGGCTGACCTGAGCCAGCAGGTCCGTCCGTCCGATAATTTCATCCAGCGTTTCAAAACCCATGCCTGCCAGAATTTCACGGACATCTTCGGCGATAAAGGTCATGAGATTGATGACCTTCTCCGGTGTGCCTGTGAATTTCTCGCGCAGGGCCGGGTCTTGAACACAAACACCAACGGGACAGGTATTGGAGTGACACTGGCGCACCATGATGCAGCCCATCGCCACGAGCGATAATGTGCCAATGCCATATTCTTCTGCACCCAATAGCGCGGCGATAACAATATCGCGTCCAGTTTTCAAACCGCCATCTGTTCGTAAGGTCACTTTGTCCCGTAGGTTATTGAGCGTCAAAACCTGATGGGCCTCGGATAATCCAAGCTCCCACGGAATACCCGCATATTTCAGGCTGGTATTGGGTGATGCGCCTGTGCCGCCATTATGCCCGGCAATTAAGATCGTGTCGGCTTTGGCTTTCGCGACACCTGCGGCAATCGTTCCGACGCCGGAACTGGCGACGAGTTTTACAGCGACGCGCGCGGTCGGATTAATCTGTTTCAGGTCATAAATTAATTGCGCCAAATCTTCGATGGAATAAATATCGTGATGCGGCGGTGGTGAAATCAATGTCACGCCGGGCGTCGCATTGCGGAATTTGGCAATCATTTTCGTGACTTTGAATCCGGGCAGCTGTCCGCCTTCGCCGGGCTTTGCCCCTTGGGCGACTTTGATTTCAATCTCACGGCACTGATTTAGATATTCAGCGTTTACGCCGAAGCGACCCGACGCAATTTGTTTCACGGCGGAGTTCGGATTGTCACCATTGGGTAGCGGTTTGTAGCGCGCACGGTCTTCGCCGCCTTCGCCCGAAACGGACTTTGCGCCAATACGGTTCATGGCGATATTGAGTGTGCCATGGGCTTCGGGTGAGAGCGCACCGAGAGACATACCGGGCGTGCAGAATCGACGCCGAATTTCGTTGACCGATTGGATGCGGTTGAGCGGCAGAGCTTTGCCACCGGGTTTGAAATCAAGCAAATCCCGAATTTGTATCGGTGCTTGGTTGTTCACCACATCCGCATATTTTCGGTAAAGCTCATAATCCTCTCGCGTTGTCGCTTCCTGCAACATGTGAATCATATCGGCTTGGTAAGCATGACGCTCGCCCTTGGCTCGGACACGGTAAAGACCGCCGACAGGCAGTCGCACGACAGCAGAATCGTAAGCGGTCTCATGCGCCTCTACTATTTTAATTTCCAAACCTGCTAGACCGATACCGGAAATTCGGCTGGTCATACCCGGGAAGTTTTCCCCGACGAGCGCACGAGATAGACCTAAAGCCTCAAAATTATTTCCGCCGCGATAGGAGGAAATAACGGAGATTCCGATCTTGGAAATAATCTTGAGCAAACCGCCCTCAATCGCTTTTTTATACTGAGAGACGGCTTCATCTGTGGACATATCTAGCAGACCACGTTTTACGCGGTCGGACAGCGAGTCTTGCGCCATATAAGCATTGACCACGGTCGCGCCTGCGCCAATCAAAACGGCGAAATAATGCGTGTCCAGGCATTCTGCTGATCGCACAATGATGGAGCAGGACGAACGCAGGCCTTCATTGACCAAATGGGTTTGGACGGCGCCAACGCAGAGAATAATCGGCGCGGCGGCTTTTGTTTCCGATGTGAACTCGTCAGATAAAACAATGTTCTCTACGCCGTCTCGCACGGCTTCTTCAGCCTCAGCTTTAATACGGGCTAATAGAGTTTTCAGCGTACGGCCGCCCGGGTTCAACTGCGCGGCTTCAGGATCGAAGGTACAGTCAATCACGCGGACTTGTTTTTTGCCAACCAGTTTGACGAAACGATCATACATGCCTGTCGTCATGACAGGGCTCTCCAAGGTGAGCATTTCTTTGGTCTGCGTTCCGGCTTCGGCCAGAATATTGCGCAGATTTCGGAAACGCGTTTTCAGCCCCATGACCCGCGTTTCCCGCAACGGGTCAATTGGCGGGTTGGTGACTTGACTGAAATTCTGACGGAAGTAATGGGACAGCGGACGGTAGATATCCGACAACACGGCCAGCGGTGTGTCATCCCCCATAGAGCCGATAGATTCCTTGCCCATTTCTGCCATGGGCGAGAGGATAAGTTCCAAATCTTCCAAGGTTTGCCCGCATGACATTTGACGTCGTGCGAGGTTTTCGCCTGACAAATTTATGTTTTCCGGGCCGGCCAGTTTCTCATCCAGATTGACCGATTTTTCGAGCCACTTTCGGTAAGGTTTCTTGTTCGCAAGTTCGTCAATGATCTCAGTGGAATTATAGAATTTGCCCTCTTCCAAATCGACGGCAATCATGCGTCCGGGCTTTAACGCACCGCGCTGAACAATCTCCGCTTCATCCATTGGGCACATGCCAGTTTCAGAACCCACGGCGAGAATGCCATCTTTTGAGAGAGAATATCGTAGGGGGCGCAAGCCATTGCGGTCCAATCCCGCCATAACCCAGCGTCCGTCATAAGCGGCCAGCGCGGCAGGACCGTCCCATGGTTCCATCACAGCGTTGCAATATTCATAGAGTGAGCGCCAGCTCTCGGGCATCAGATCGCCGCGTTTGGAATAGGCTTCTGGCACTAACAGCGTTTTCGCCATCGGCGCAGACCGACCCGCCCGTACGAGAAGCTCGAAAACCGCATCCAGCGCGGCCGAGTCTGAACTGCCCTTTTGTATGACAGGCTTCACATCTTCAGAGCGCTCGGAGAAGGCCGAGGACGCCATCTTAATCTCATGGCTCTTCATCAAATTCACATTGGCTTTCAGCGTATTAATTTCGCCATTATGCGCCAACATGCGGAACGGCTGTGCCAATTTCCAAGACGGGAACGTATTCGTTGAAAAGCGCTGATGATAAATCGCTGCGCGTGATATGAAACGATCATCTTTGAGGTCAGGATAGAAATTATCAATGTCCTCGGCGAGGAACATACCTTTGTAGATGATGGTCTGTATTGAAAGCGAGCAGACATAAAAGCTTGGGATAGCAGCCTCAATGACGCGTTTTTCAATCCGGCGGCGCACGATATAAAGCTCGCGCTCTAATGTGTTGCCTTTGCGCCCCTTAGGGTCGCGGAACATGACTTGTTCAATCGCGGGGCGGGTGGCTTTCGCTTTTTCGCCAATGATGGACACATCAATCGGAACCTGCCGCCAGCCATAAATATAGAAACCTTCTTTTAAAAGCTCGGTCTCAACAATCGTCCGCGCGGCTTCTTGGGCATTGAAGTCTGTGCGCGGCAGGAAAATCATCCCGACAGCAATTTTTACATTGGTGGGTTTGTGGCCTGTGCGCTCGACTTGCGCGCGGAAAAATTTCTGCGGGATGTCGAGGCGGATCCCTGCGCCATCACCGGTTTTTCCGTCTGCATCCACCGCACCGCGATGCCAGATATTTTTCAGGGCTTGGATGGATTTTTCAACAACATCCCGGCGCGCCGTGCCGTCGACAGAGGCGACAAGCCCAACGCCGCAATTGGCATGTTCATGCGCCGGATCATACGCGTTTGCCTTGATCAGTGCGTCGCGTTTTGAAGTGTAATCGGCAAGCCAGTTTTGTTCGGTTTGATCGGTCATGTGTTTTCTACTTGTTTTTGGGCGGCTTTTTGAAGGCGTTCCATGAATTCTTCTATGACTTGTGCTTCGGTCTTATGAGGCGCATCCGCAGGCACCGTATAATAGTCAGGCGCGCTATCCGTGAAAATATGCGCATCGAGTGTAATGCCTGAGGCGTCGTTTAATGCGCCGAGACTCACCCCCATTTTCTCAGTCTGGCTTTGTAATCGCCAAGCGATAGAGGCCCCACAATTTGTACAAAACCCGCGCTCTCCGTGTTCTGATCCACGATACCAAGAGAGCGTGTCTGCTTTGTCGAGTGTGACACCGGCCTTAAATTGCACAGCAAAGTAAGGTCCGCCTCCGCCTTGGCGGCGACACATAGAGCAATGGCAGGCATCGGCTTCAATGACAGCGCCGTGGGCCGTGAACATCACGTCGCCGCACAGGCACTGGCCGTTGCGGGTGCTCATTCTGCCGCCTCCAGAACAGCTTCGCGCTCTAACCCGCGTAGATATTTGTGCATATGCGCGGCGGCATCGCGGCCTTCGCGGATCGCCCAAACGACCAGGCTCGCCCCGCGCACGATATCTCCCGCCGCATAAACGCCCGGTAGGTTTGTTTCAAACGTCAGCGGATTGACACGTAGCGTGCCCCAACGCGTGACTGTGAGCTGCGGCGATAGCGTTTTCATATCTTCGGGCGTGAAGCCGAGCGCTTTGATGACAATGTCTGCATCCACATCAAATTCTTCGCCTGTCGTCTCCGGTGACTGACGTCCCGAAGCATCTTTTTTCCCGAGGCGCATGCGGTCTGCGCGAACTTTGACTGCCCGGCCGTCTTCATCATGGACAGCCTTTGGCGAGGCGAGCCATTCGAATGTGACGCCTTCTTCCTGCGCATTGGCTGTTTCCCGGCGTGAGCCCGGCATATTGGCGTGGTCGCGGCGGTAGAGACAGGTCACGGATTCCGCGCCTTGTCGGACAGCTGTTCGCACACAATCCATCGCTGTATCCCCGCCGCCGATAACGACGACTTTCTTGCCTTTGGCAGGTTCTGCTCCGACATCATCCCCAAGCCCGCGTCGGTTGCTATCGATCAGAAAATCGAGCGCGGGCGCCACGCCTTCAGCGCCGCCGCCGGGAACGGAGAGATCCCGCGCCGCATAAACACCAGTCGAGATCATAACGGCCTGATGTTTCTCGCGGAGTTTTTCAAAACTGATGTCAACGCCAACATCACAGTTCAGGACGAACTCAATTCCGCCGTCCTCAAGGCGTTTCACCCGGCGTTCGACAATGGCTTTGTCGAGTTTGAAATTCGGGATGCCGTAAATCAGCAATCCACCCGCGCGGTCATGACGGTCATAGACAGTAACCTGCCAGCCGTGCTCTCGCATTTGTTCTGCCGTCGCGAGGCCAGCCGGGCCTGCACCGATAATCCCAACGGATAGCGCGCGTTCGCGTTTCGGGGCGAGGGGCTGAATCCAACCCTCTTGCCAAGCGGTATCGGTCAAAAACCGCTCAACCGACCCAATCGTGACTGTGCCGTGACCGGATTGCTCAATCACGCAAGAGCCTTCGCAAAGGCGGTCTTGCGGGCAGATGCGGCCACAGATCTCCGGCATGTTATTCGTTGCGTTGGAGACTTCCCAAGCTTCTTGTGTTCGGCCTTCGGCTGTCAGTTTCAACCAGTCCGGGATGTTGTTTTGCAGCGGGCAGTGATTCTGGCAGAACGGCACGCCGCATTGGCTGCACCGAGAGGCCTGCTCTTGGGCTTTGACGCCAATATAATCGCCGTAAATCTCCAAATAGTCCTCATTTCGCACGTCAGCCTCGCGTTTGGTCGGCATGTCGCGGGGCGTATTCACGAATTGTAGCATTTTCAGCTTCTGCGCGGAGGGTGTCTTTTGTGTGTCGGCCATGGGGGCAGGTCCTTAATTTCTGACCGGCCTATACAGCGACGTTTCGAAATAGACAAGATGCGACAATTTGTCCATTGGTGATATAAATTGAAAAATTGATAGCTCCCAATCTATTGATAAATAATGATTTAATTGAGCTGTCTTTGATCCTCTCTATCAGTTCAAGATTTTACCCCCTGAAAAATATATCTGGATAAGGTTAGACTCCTAAAAAGAACCTAGCGTCGTCCAAAGAAAGCCTTAACCCCAATTGCATAAGGCCGAGTCATGACATGGTTTCACCTCATCATTCTGGCCTTGATTCAAGGGCTAACGGAGTTTTTGCCGATCAGCAGCTCTGCGCATCTTATCTTGCCGTCGAAACTGCTCGACTGGCCGGATCAAGGTCCGCTGATTGATGTTATGGCGCATTTCGGCTCTCTCTTTGCCGTCCTCCTCTATTTTCGCCGCGATGTTGCGGATATTTTGCGCGGTTGTGTGGATCTGCTCCAGCGGAAGCTGAACACCAAGAGCGCGCTGGCGCTAAATCTTATTCTCTCCACCCCGCCGGCCCTTATCGCTGGGTTCATACTGGCGGCGACGGGTATGGATGATGCCATACGCCTTCTGCCTATCATTGCCTTCACGACGATTGTTTTTGGCGTTCTCCTCTGGCTGTCCGATGTGAAAGCCAAATCGGATAAGCCCGTGAAAGATCTGACCTGGCGCGGGGCGGTCACGCTGGGTCTGGCGCAGTCTTTGGCGCTGATCCCCGGCACCTCGCGCAGCGGCATCACCATGACGGCAGGCCGCACATTGGGCCTGTCCCGCGAAGCTTCGGCGCGTTTCTCCATGCTCATGAGCCTCCCTATTATTGGCGCAGGCGGGCTTTATGCTATGTTGAAACTCATGAGCGCAGAGCCGACGGCGCACTCCGCAACTTTGATGAACGGCCTCGTGGTTGCAGGGCTGTCATTCGTTACGGCTTACGCGTGTATTGCCTTGTTCATGAAGTGGGTTGGGCGCATCGGGTTTTTTCCATTCATGATTTACCGCCTAATTTTGGGCTTTGGCTTAATTGTCTTCATTTTCGCAACCTAATTCATTTGTAATGGCGGGGTGTGAACTTCGCGATTGTTCAACCCTTTACCTGAGATTAAAACGCAAACTGTGAAACGCCTCCTCTTCATATTCAGTCTTCTGCTCGCCACACCCGCCGCCGCGCAAGTCGATACGGCCGAGATTGACCGCCGCGCCAGCTTGCTGATGACGCAGCTCGAGATGACAGGCATGGCCGTGGCCGTTGTTGAGAACGGCCAGACCACATTTGCCAAAGGCTATGGCGAGAGCCTTCGCGACAGTGGCCAAATGGTTACAGCCGATACCGTCTTCCGCTGGGCCAGCGTGTCCAAGGGCGTTGCTGCGAATACCCTGCTGTCCCTCGTCGAGGAGGGCGGTTTTAATCTCGCCGACTCCGCGGAAGCGCTCGCCCCGTCGCTGGACCTGCCGGGCCCTCAAAGCGGGGATGTTAATCTTGTCCATCTCCTTTCCCATCAAACGGGCATTGTTCGCAACGCCTATGACAGGCGCATTGAAGCTGGCCGCGCCGCTAAGCCCACCCGCGCGGCGCTGGCTAAGCTCGGCGTGCTCTGCGCGCCTGGGACGTGCCACACATACCAAAACGTCGCCTATGACGCCTCGGCGGAAATCATCGAGGACCAGACGGGCCTGCCTTATAAAACTGTTCTCCAAACCCGGGTCTTTGACCCGCTGGGTATGGACACTGCCAGCGTGACCTTGGAGGGCCTGACCAGCAGCAAAGATTGGGCCAAACCACATGGCCGCTATGGCAAGCGGATCAACCGCGTGAAGCCAACCTATTACCGCGTCCCAGCGGCGGCTGGCGTAAATTCCTCCGTGCGCGATCTCGCCAAATGGATGACCGCACAATTCCCCGAGAGCGGTCAAATTCCAGCGGATCGTCTTTCGGCGATGCAAACCTCAATCGTCAAAACCCGCTCAGAGCAGCGCTATATGAACCGCCGCTACGGCGCGCTGCAAAACGCGCATTACGGTCTTGGCTGGCGTACCTATGATTATCACGGGCACAAGGTCGTTGGCCATCGCGGCGGCGTGCAAGGCTACCGCGCTTTGGTTATGTTCGATCCGAAAAAACAATCCGGTATCGCCATGTTATGGAACTCTCCCCATTCCCAACCGACGGGATTACAGCTCGAATTCCTCGATCAGCTTTACGGCCTGCCGAAGCGCGATTGGTTGCGCCTCAGTAAAAAATCATAAGGCCCAGTTTAAGGCGTCGCTCCCTTTGGCGGCTGTGGTTGGGGCCGCATCAGATTGCGCGGCACGATGTTTCGCTGAATGCTTTGCGCGTCAAACACATTGGGGTCGCGGGGCGTCGGCGCGCTGCTGAGCAAAATCACCTCTATCGTCTCGGTCACCTTTCGGCCTTCTAATGTGCGCTCAATATCGTCCACGCCAATCCCAATATTAGACCGGTTATAGCCGCGCCCGCCGAGGCCAAGACCGAGCCCTGCGCCAATGCGATTGGGGCCGTTATCGAACAGATCGCCGCTCAACACTTTGAAGTGACTATAGCCTTCATTTGTTGCAATTTGCGCGGCGCGGAGCAGGGCAAAATCTTGGGATTGATAGGGATCGCGGCTGGTATAGCTGATGCGAAACTGGTCCGTTTGCAGTTGCGTATTCCGATAGCCGAAATCCGAACCATAGGCGGGGCCAAAATCCGATGGCGAACTTCCGCTCGACGCGCAGCCGACCAAGGCGGCACAGGCGGCAAGGGTTGTGAGGGCAGTGAGGAGGGCGGGCTTCATCGGTCGATCTCTTTTGAAAGGCAAAATATCTCTCGCCGCCAGTCATGAACAGGCGGCGCTTTGCGCGCAACTAACTTTTCATCAATCTGCCAGCGTTCAGTGTGTCTCAAAACCAATCTGGTTAAACAGGCGTATTATCCCGCTCTGCGTTTCGTTTGTGAATGGCGTCATAGCGGAGATCGAGGCTCTTGCGGATTTTGGCCAGTTCGGCCTTATCTTTCACCTCGAGTTTTTCGACCGTCGTGCGGTGCAAAATAACCGCTTCTTTTTTCGCCGCATCCTCAAGTTCAAGATAGACGAGCAATCCGTTAAAGGCGTCGGTTACATTAAAATTATCGGTAGAAAGCTGATCCAGTAAATCTGGAATTTTCTCATCTATGACAGCTCCGATAAGGGCGCGTAGAATGGCTTGGCCCGTTTCATAAAAATACCAACTATCACGGGAGAGTTTCCGCAAATCATTTTTGGGACCAAAGCCTGGACGATATTTCGCCACCGCCCAATGCGGGCAGGCGAGGCGCTCAAATTCAGTATGAAGTAAAATCCGA
>CAZSKH010000007.1:8381-20662 GCA_964607395.1 uncultured Algimonas sp. | reverse complement strand
CGCTTCCTCCCGGTTAAGCCAATGTGCACCTGACCGCCCTGTGAAAGAAGACATCTATAAATTGCCCCCAAAATGGGTGAGTGCGGATATAGTTTTTTGATTATTTTATAAGGCGTTGAAATTGATAGTTTCTTTCCGCGAACGGGCACACGCGAAACGCGGATGGAGTTTCTAAGAACCTATATTTGTTTGATCCCCAGATTGGCTGGGTGTCCTATTTTGAGCGATTTTAAGCCGCTCGATTAATTTCTGCTACGGAGGCATAAGCGAACATTAGCTATGCAGAATGTGAACTTCTAATAGTTTCATACTTCTGTAATATGCCAATATGTCCAAAAATAAGGTTGTTGATAGCTTTACTCTTAAATCAGGTACAGTGTGCCAGCTTCTGAACATCAGAAATGATCTTATACCGAATTATTATTTGTTGTGTTTCCCCAGAAAGCTTGGGGAACCTTCTGATATTGAAGTATCTGAAATGCTCACTGTAGGTGTTGAGTATGCTCAAAAAATAGCATTGGAAAAATTGAATGACAGAGAAGCGTTTTCTGTCCTCTACAGCGGATATAGTGCTCGTAGGGAAAAAGGTTGGCATGTACACATAGTCTTGCTCGGCAACAGATGGCGTAAAGCATGGCTATATAGTGTTCTGGCGATGAAAAACTTATTGCAGGCTTTTGGAATGAGGAAAGATGATGCCCCAAAGCTCAAGGATTAAGCTGGAAGGTTGAGGCGAATTTAAGACGCTCGTGTAATCTCTACTACGTGGCAAAAAACGACATTAAAAAAAATAGTATTTTGTCGGCTTTTAGTACATTATTCGCTCATGACATTTGAAGACTTGGCCGTCCTGCTTTCTAGCTGGTATAATGTAGACACCACCAAAATTGGTATCGAGGTTGATGATATCCCAGTAGATATTCACCCTGTGTTGATCGATTTTTATAGAGCAATTGGCCAATTGGCAGAGCGCGATACTCCTTTTAAAATAAAGGGGGGCTATGAAGGACCTCTTTCAGGACAAGACTTTATCTGTCCAATTGGAGAGGTGAAACATAAGAATGGATACACAATATTTGGTTCTGAGTGTCAGGAAAACTATCATGTATCGGCATCCAAAAATTTTCACGATATGAATGCTTATGCTGATGGGGAGTGGGACCCTGACAGTAGCGCAGACGATTTTCAAAACACCAAAGTGCCATTACGCGAATGTTTGATTACATTTGCTCTAAAAGAAACAATTGCCAGTGCAGTTCTATTTGATTCCGAGAAAATCGAAGACGAGCTTTTAAGAGAAGCAATCGGTGGACTCAAACATTCAGGTCGTTATGTTTGGGACAGCTTCACCTACGAGTTTCACCTGTCCAAAAACCTATGGTGTATGAAGCTTAGCGACTCTGATCGCTATTACTTCGCTAGGAAAAACGATTGGCAAAAAACGCCGTCACAGAGAACAATTCGCTAAAGTTTGTAATGTCTGCCTTGGGTAATGGTGAACACCAGCGAGCGACCTATTTTGGACGACTATGGCTCACGCCAAGAGGCTGTTTTTGGAGCGAGTTTAGGACGCTGATTCATTGTATAAATTTCTACAAAAGTAGAATAATATTTTAAGTGTGCTAAATACTGGAAACTCATTAAGTTCAAAAACTGTTTCTAAATTGGATCATAGATGTCAACCATCTTAAAACCTTGTTCTGTTCCTTGGAGTATTTCTCCTAGTGGTGGAGGTCTCACGTTGACGCATACACAGGATGATGAACCTGAATGTAGCGTTGTTTTTAATGGTTGGCGAGCAAACGAAAAGCACGGTAGGCGAATTGAATTAGATTTTATACTACCGCACTATTATGTCCGAACAGATTATCATTCAGATAGTGAAAATATCGAAGCAATTGGGTATAAAATAGACGATGGCTATGACGGCCCACCGAATGAGCACTTTAATTGGATTATGAACCATTGGGAAACTAAAGGCATTTGTCTCAACTCAGGTTTTTATTATGCAATTGAATCTGATTGGTTGGATAGTTTGAAATTGAGAGATGGTTTTCGTCATTATGTGGTTGATGACCGTGATGGTTATGCAGAATTAATCGCTCAAAGATTTACTTGGAAAGAATGGATTTGGATGGCTGGGCATCGCGATGATGTTGTTAAAACCTCAGAAGCTATTAGCACGGGAAAAGGCCGAATGTAGTTGCAAACTGAAAATTTGAGTGTCCTACTTTGAGCGTTTATGGCCGCTCGCGCTACTGAACGGGCACGTCATCTTCCTGAACACCAGTTTAATGAACCTAAGCTGATGTCCGGTGTCAGATTTCATTCAAGCGTTTTTCAGTAACACATCTCAAGTGATCAGATTTTCAGCGGATATGTCTCCTCTGTCTGATGACATCGATGGAGGAAAATATGAAAACCCTTATTACATCAACGGCTGCAATCCTCGCCGTTTCCCTGACTCCGGCACTCGCCGCTGCGAATGGTTATGATGCGCATGAGCGCTGTAAGAAGAATGAAGACACACGGCAGGTTCTGGGCGGCGTTGCCGGCGCGGTCCTTGGCGGTGTTTTAGGCTCTCAAGTGTCGGGCAATGGCGCACGCACCGAAGGCAGTGCTATTGGCGCGGTCTTGGGCGGTTTGGCCGGAGCTGGCATCGCGGATAAGTCAGTTGATTGTGACCCCGTCTATGAGACGACGGAGACGATTTATTCGTCCCAGCCCACACAAGAATATGGAAACGCCTATCCTGCCCCTGTTCAATATGGGTCGACATCCTATGGAACGACAACCACATATGGCGGCGCGCAGCCGCAGCCCTATTATGAAGACCGCGTGACGGTCTCCAATCATCCCGTCTATTCTAATCCCACTTATGGTGCGGGCGGCGTATCCCAAGGCACAACTTATTCCACAGGCACAGTGAGTTATCCGCCCTCCGGAAATAACAGCCAATATGCCTATCAGACAGTTAGCCAAACATATGGCGCGCGGGATTATACGGCGCCAGCAGCCACGGGCGGCTATTACAGCACATCCCAGCCGCCGACCTATCCGGCGCCCCAGCGCGTTGTCTATTCGCAGCCCGCCCCGCAGCGGACTGTCTACACCCAGCCAGCTCCGGTTAGCTATGTGACCCCGCGTCGTCACAGAACGTCGGGCCGGGCGCATTATCATGGCCGTTATAGCTGTGACATGGGCCATTAGGGCAACTGACTGACACTTACGGGCCGCAATTTCGATTGCGGCCTTTTCTATTTTGGCGTGAATATGAACCTGTCCTGCATGGTTCGAGATATCCCGTATTATGTGAGTCAATTTTTCACACATTTCCGCATCATCTGCTATGCATACGCCTCATGGACGAAGCTTTTCACATTATTCCCTCCGCGTCAGAGACGCCGCTTTTCTTTTTCGGGGATCATGCGTCGCGTCATATTCCGGACCGCTATGATAATCTGGGCCTGACAGGCGATGATCTAACGCGTCATATTGCGTGGGATATCGGGTCGGAAGCTGTCATTCGGGGTCTCTGCGAGCGCTTTGGCTGCGGCGGTGTTGTCGCGGGATTTTCGCGTCTGTTGATTGACCCGAACCGGTCCAAACGCATGGATAGCCTGATCCCGAAAAGCTCTGACGGGACGCTCATCCCCGGTAATCAAGATGTTAGTCCTGAGGCCCGGACTGAGCGAATTGAGACGCTATATAACCCCTATCATGGGGCGTTGACGCAGGAGCTAAACAAGGCGTCCTCGCCGCTGGCTGTGTCAATCCACTCCTTCACGCCTAAACCGAATGAGGGGGCGGCGCGCGCATTGGATATGGGATTGCTGGTCAAACATGATGAAAGCACGGCCCAGGATTTCAAAGATGCGATCTACAGGACTGCGCCGAAATTATCCGTCGGGATTAACGAGCCCTATTCGGCGCATGATCTAAACCATACGATTGATCTACATGTGGCGCCGCGCGCACTTCGCCACCTTGCAATTGAAATCCGTCAGGACCACATCCGCCATGATCACGGCGTCGCCAAATATGTCAAACTCTTGGGTGACGCGCTAAAACAGATATTGGATTAAGACTATGAGCCGGATGGATTTGAGCCTTTGCGAGGGCCGTACACATTACGTCAATGGCGAGCTGATGTTCGCCGAAATTCCGGACGGGTTTGAACAAATCCAACTCGGCTTTGGCTGTTTTTGGGGCGCGGAACGTATCATGTGGAAATTGGACGGCGTGCATGTCACCAGCGTCGGCTATTCCGGCGGGCACACGCCAAAGCCGGATTACCGCCTCGTTTGCACAGGGAAAACCGGACATGCTGAAATGTGCCATATCGTTTTTGATCCCAAGGTCATTAGCTTTGATGAAATCCTGAAAGTCTTTTTCGAGCATCACGACCCGACCCAAGGGGACCGCCAAGGCAATGATGTCGGCCCGCAATATCGCTCTGCGATTTACACCTATTCAGACGCGCAAATGGAGGCGTCCAAGGCCGCCATTGTTCGCTATGCCAAAGCCTATGGGAAGCCGATCACAACGGAGCTGCGCGCCGCGCCGGAGGTTTATCATGCGGCGGAAGATTACCATCAGCAATATCTAGCGAAGAACCCGCAGGGCTATTGTATGCACGGCCCGACAGGCATTTTCTGTGCGTTGCCGGAACCCGCGCAAAAAGACGCGGCCCCTGCCAAAATAGATAAGCCCGCCGCTTAATATCTCCTCATGAATCCGATTTCGTCCATTCTCGGCGTGTTTGCGGTTCTCGGGACGTGGCCGAATTGGGAGAGTTATTTTGATCTGTCCCGTAGAGGGCAAAAGGTCTCTTTTATTGTTTTAGCTTTGAGTCTTCTACCGCTCTGGGTGGTCGCTTACGGCGTTCAATCTGAACGCGCGCTACAAACAGACACAGATATTGTCCTGCCGGGAGTCATGCCTTTTATCCTGATTATCGGGCTGTGGTTATTTACCTTCCCAGGACTGGCCTATCTTATCGGTATGATTTTTGAAAAAATGGACCGCGTGCGGGTTTGGACGATCACACGCAACTGGGCCGTGTTCGCACTCTCACTTTTAGCGGGGGCCGCTTTTGCCTTGGTGAACCTTGGTATGTTGCCGTTCATTCTCGCGAATGGTGTCTTTCTTGCCGCTTATCTTGGCGTATTGGCCGTTGATGTGCGTTTGGCGCAAAAGGTTGCCGGATTTAACTGGGGGACGGCGATTTTAATCGGCTGCGTGATCGTGGCGGTGGGCCTGACGTTCATTCTGCTCGCGATCAGTAGATAACCCTCACCAGATAAAGCCCGTCTGGGGCCGCCACGGGACCGCATTCGGTTCTGTCGCGCGCGTCTAGGGCCGCTTGCATATCCACTGCATCCCATTTCCCCATCCCGACTTCCACGAGGCTGCCCGTAAAGCTGCGGACTTGTTTGTGCAGGAAAGAGCGCGCGCGAAACGTGAGGTGAATTTCATGACCTGCGCGCAGCACATTGATCTCATCCATCGTTTTGACCGGGCTTTTGGCTTGGCATTGGCCATCCCGAAATGTCGTAAAGTCATGTTTCCCGATTAGGACCTGCGCCGCGTCATGCATGGCGTCCGCGTCCAATTTAACGGGGATGCGCCAGACGCGGCCTCGGTCCAGCGCGAGGCGCGGGCGGCGGTCGACAATCCGGTAAAGATAACGGCGCTCTACGGCGTCAAAACGGGCATGAAATTCGACGTCAACCTCTTCGGCGGTGAGGACAGAAATCGGATGTTTTTGTAGATGAAAATTCAGCGCATCCCGAACTTGATCGGCGCGTAAGGGTTTGTCGAAATCGACATGGGCAATCTGGGCGAGGGCGTGGACCCCGCTATCTGTGCGGCCCGAACCGTAAACCGTGACCGGTGCGCCGTTCAGCTGCCCACCCGCGGCTTCAAGCTCCCCTTGCACCGTGGGCGCATGGTCCTGACGCTGCCAACCTTGAAACGGCCCGCCATCATATTCAATCGTCAATTTAAAGCGGGACATATCTATTCTTTTTCAAAATTTGATAGCGCATGTTTGAAGGCGTCTTGATGATTGGGATAAGTCGAGTCTCCATCTCTTCGAATTTTGATAGTTGAAGACATTTCTAATATTCGAGATAAAAAAGTCAGGAGAGCCACAATCGCCTCGTCGGTCCACTTTTTTCCCATGCGATAATCGAATTCGATCTGGTCCGTGCTGTAAACGCCCATGCCGAGCGTCGGGATGATTTGGTTTCCAAACGAGATATCGTCTGCGGGAAACCTGAAAGGTTCAATTTTTCCTTGAGAGAAGAGCTTAGCGGCCCTCAAAGGAGAGGTAAACGTCAGCTCCTTTTGGGAGTCTATACTCCAAACCTTGAACGGGCTTGGTGACATTAAGCCCTCAATCCAAGACATTATATTTTCAAAATCTGACGGTGAGAGGTTCTCGATAAAAATGTCAGGCAAGGAGCCATCGTCATTTACAAATAAATGACGAAGGCTTTTGGCAACTTCCAAGCGGTCCATTACCCTATATTCAAGGCGTCCATAGCAGCGGCGACTTCTTCGTGCATTTGCAGCTGATCTGTTTCCGGATCAATTGCGGCCACGGCGGATGTCCAAGCGGCCTTATCCGTGCCGCCGACTTTCAGGTCCAGACGTTCGGCGACTTCCTTGCCCAGCTTGGCGTAATGTGTTGTGGCGGAGGTGGCGGTTTTCCACCCGGCAGCTTCGGCCAGCTCTGCCGCTGACATTTTGCGGTCATCCGCGCGGCGATGCGCGACAAGCATGAGGCGGCGCGCTTTGCTGAATTTTAGAATTTTGAAGACTTCAATATAGCCATCGACTGTTCCAATATTGGCTTCGCGGCGCTCTTCACGGCGTTCGCCCAGCTTTTCATCAATCCAAGCTTTGGACTTTGTGATCGCATCTTCCAGATCCATGGCGATGATTTTGGTTTCCAAGCTTTTGGACCCATCCAAGAACACCATCGCGGCCTTGGCATTGGCGCGGATCAGGTGACCGTCGTAAATTTCTTCGTGAATACGCATTTTATCTCTCTTTATTCAAATATCGTCCCGATAGGCACATCTGTGCCCCGCAGGAAATCGTCAACGCCCATCCGGGATTTCCCGGCAGGCTGAACGGAAAGAAGCTGTAAGGCACCCTCGCCGCAGGCAATTGTCAGGCTGCCGTCTAAGACTTCGCCCGGCTTACCTTGCCCGTCGACGGTTTGTGCCAGATGAATTTTCACCCGGCGGCCGTCTATTTCGCACCACGCCCCCGGAAAAGGGGATAATCCGCGTATATGAGCCTCAAGATTGCGCGATGAGAGGCTCCAGTCAAGCCGTGCCTCTGATTTGTCGATTTTATGGGCATATGTGGGCGCGCCGGATTGCGGCGTGGGGCTCAGGGCTTCGCGCTCTACCGCGCCTAATATGCGGGGCCACATTTGCGCGCCAATTTGCGACAGACGCTGCGAGAGGCTCGCGGCTGTGTCGTCGCCCCGAATATCGGTGGTCTCGGAGAGCAAAATATCCCCCGTGTCCAAGCCCTTCGCCATTTGCATGATCTGAACGCCTGTTTGGGCGTCGCCCGCCATAATCGCGCGCTGCACAGGCGCCGCGCCGCGCCAACGGGGGAGGAGCGAGCCATGCAGGTTAAGACAGCCATAGGTCGGGGCGTCCAATGCGCGTTGCGGCAGGATTTGACCGTAAGCCACGACACAGGCCACATCGGCGTTGAGCGCTTCCAATCCATCAATGACTTTGGATTTCCTGAAACTCTCTGGCGTCTCAACGGGCAGACCCATGAGATCTGCGAATTGGTGCACGGCGGATTTAGTCAGCTTTTTCCCGCGACCAGACCGGCGGGGTGGCTGCGTGTAGACACGCAAGACATTATGCCCGGAGGCCACGATCTCCGCGAGAGACGGCACAGCAAAATCAGGTGTGCCCATGAAAACGATGTTCATAACTTTTGACCGGAGGAGGATTGAAACCTCTTCTCCCCATTTATGGGGGGAAGTCCCACGAAGTGGGGATGGGGGGAGAGTTTCGTAATGCGCAGTTCTAAGCGAGAGTTGCCCCCCATCGACCTACGCTTCGCTTCGGCCACTTCCCCCCATAAATGGGGAGAAGAGAGGATTGTCGCGACCATTGGTTTACCCCGTCGCCCGAAACTTCTCAGCCTTTACCACCTTCTTCACCGCACGTTCGCGTTTTAGGCGCGAGAGATAGTCGATGAAGATAACGCCTTTCAGGTGGTCCATTTCATGTTGAATACAGACGGCATATAGGCCTTCCGCCCATTCCGTCACCCGCTCGCCATTATAATCTAAGTATGTAATTTGCACCCGCTCTGGACGGTCAATGTCTTCATAAATATCAGGAACGGACAGGCAGCCTTCATTATAGGGCTGCGTCTCTTCAACGCTTTCGAGAATTTCTGGATTGACGAAATATTGCGGCTTTGGGTCTTCGCCTTCGCGGGCGAGGTCCATCACGATGACATTGACCGGCTCGCCAATTTGCACAGCGGCCAAGCCAATACCCGGCGCGGCATACATCGTCTCCAGCATATCATCCATGAGGGCGCGCGTCGCGTCCGTCACCGCCTCGACAGGTTTGGACACCTGTTTCAGGATCGGGTTCGGCACGGTCAATATAGGTCTTATTGTCATGAGGGGGAGATAGGCGCGGGGGGTGAGGGGGTCAAGCCATGGGCGGATAACCCTCGCGTGGACTTAGTGCCTAAAAACAGGCCGTCCGAAGCTGTCCATTTCCGTATCGCAGCGCTCGCAGGTCCATCCGCCAAAGAAAAACTGCTTCAATGAACGTGGTATGCGGAATTTTGGCTGACGCGCATTGCAACGCGGGCAATTCACGACATTCAGATTTATCGCAATCGCGGATTTGGTGCGTTTCGTCATAGGCAATATGTGGGGACCGCCGCTGGTTTGGTCAAGGCGCGGGATGCCGCAGTTAGGCAGCATTCATATTGGCGTCACGTGTTTTCGCCCAACCATTTCGCTAGGTCACTGGTCACATAATCCACGAAATCTGCGTCGCCTGCGCCGCCGGCTGGGCGGGCGGCTTCGGGTTCATGGCTCCAGTCTTCTTCCGAGACGACGAGGACCGTTGTCATGCCGAGGTCTTTCGGGACTTTCAGATTGCGCAGATTGTCCTCAAAGAAAATCGCCTTTTTGGGGTCAATGTCGGTAAAAACGCTCAGGAACACATCATAAGCATGGGCTTTAGGTTTGGGGATATAGCCTGTGTCCTCGACCCCGAAATGGCCGTCAAACAAATCAAATAAATTGAGGTGACCCGCCACATTTCTGGCGTGACCCTTGGAGCCATTTGTGAAGATATATTTCTGTCCGGGCAGGGCTTTGATATTTTTGCGCAGGGCGGGATTGGGCTTGAGGAATTTCAAATCCACATCATGGACGTAATCGAGGAAGGGCGCGGGGTCCATGCCGTGGACGGCCATCATGCCCGACAGGGTCGTGCCATATTCCGTCAGATATTCTTTTTGCAAATGCAGCGCGGCTTCAGGCTCGAGCGAGAGATAGCGCGCGACATATTGTTCGATCTTCACGACAATTTGCCGGAAGAATTCGACGTCCGCCGGGTAAAGCGTATTGTCGAGATCGAAAATCCAGCTGTCGATATGAGAGAGGTCGGAGGACGAGGGTGTTTGTGTCATGCGCCCGCCTTAACGTGCTGACCTAGCGGCGCAAGCCGTCTCCGCCGCCTTCACTGAAATCTGCATCGGTCAAACGAATGATTTGCACGTCAACGTCGGAGGGCACGGGTCGAAAATCGACAGCAGCATAGCCTTGTTCCAAACATTTCTCGCGCCCTAAGGCAGAAAAGCGGGATTCCGCAATACAGAACGGGGCGGGGGTGACGACTTCTGACCGTAACCGGCGGTCCGGCGCAGGCTCTCCAGTGTCCGTTGTGGCTTCTTGCAAGGCGTAAATATGGGTCTGCGTGCCGATCAAGCTGCGGTCATAAGGTTTGACGCATTGCCCAACATCAATGGGCCACCAGCCGCGCGAGGTCCAATTCCCGTCTTGCTGAAAGGCGATTGCGCTAAACATGCGGGCGGTCCCTTCATTACAAATATCCAGGCCAATCGTGTTCAATGCCGTTTCCGCTTTTGGGATGAGGGCGCCTATGAGCTCTTGGTTGCTGGCGGTTTTATCAAGCTCCAAATCCGATTTGGCATTCGCGATTGTGCGTAAGGTGCGCCGCCCGGACAACCCGTCAATGCGCGTAATTTTATAGCCTGCATCTTGGAGCAAACGCTGCAATCCTGCAATTTCCGCATTCACGCCGAAATCTCCCGGCTCGATAAAAGCGGTTTGACGTTCAGAGGGTTTCACAGCGAAATATTTACGTGTGTCCATATTTTTCAACGCGCAATTATCCGTGGCGTCAGAGGTAAAATCTTCTTCTTTCGCGCAGAGTTCAATCGCGCCTTTCCACTCCCTGACTCCGCCGCGGTGGATGGGCAGGCTTTCAGCGAATAGAAAACGCGGGCTGTCTTTGGGTGTCACGACATTTATGCAGGCCCCGGGTTGAACCGTTGTCCATCCGGCGGCTTGCATGCGGTCAGAGCGGATATAGGCAGAGGCAAAACGCAACACATAGCTGGTCTCATTGCAGACATCCCATTGACTGGACGCAGACGCGTCGGGCGTTTCAGTTTGGGCCGCCGCTGCGATGGCCCAGCCCCAAAGGGCAAATGAAAGAAGAAAAGCCCGCATCACCGGATTAACGTTCCCGCACCCATGTCCGTGAACAGCTCGACGAGCAATCCATGCGCGCGGCGACCGTCCAAAATCACAACAGCTTCGACCCCGCCTTCAACCGCATCTATCGCGGTGGTGAGTTTGGGGATCATGCCGCCTTTGGCTGTGCCGTCTTTAATCAATCCACGGGCCTCATCAGAGGACAAATCTGTCAATAGGTTGCCGTCGCCGTCCATAACGCCTTCAATATCGGTCAGCAACATCAGGCGGCTGGCCCCGAGGGCGGAAGCGAGAACCCCTGCGACCGTGTCGGCATTGATATTATAGCCTTGGCCGTCCTCGTCTGCACTGATGGGCGAAATGACAGGGATAAAGCCTGCGTCGTCGCTGGCGAGCGTTTCAATGACCGTAACATCCGTGGCAATCGGATCGCCCGTAAAGCCCAAATCTGCATTGACGGGGCGGGCTGTGATTAAACGTGCGTCCCGTCCGGATATGCCGACCGCTTTCCCGCCCGCAACATTGACGGCGCTGACGATGGATTTATTGACCGCCCCTGACAGGACCATTTCAGCAACGCCGACGGTCTCCATATCGGAGACTCGCAAGCCATCCTTAAATTCTGTCTTAATTTGTAGCCGCTCTAGCATGGTTCCGATCTGAGGGCCGCCGCCATGGACAACGACCGGGCGCAGGCCGCATTGGCGGAGCAGAACGATGTCTTTGGCAAATTCAGCCGTTAGCTTTGGGTCGCCCATAGCATGGCCGCCAAATTTGACGACAACCCAGCGGCCGGAATGTCTTTGGATAAAGGGCAGGGCTTCGGAGAGAACCTTCGCGCTCGTCCAACCTGATTCGTTTTTTCGGCGTTGCATAAGCCCTTATACCGCAGCGCGCGGCAGGGCCAAGGTCGCGATTTCAGCGCGTAAATCTTCGAGTCCTGTGCTTTTTTCAGACGAGGTGACCATGAGCTCTGGGTGAGCCGCAGGGCGCTTATTTATGGTTCGTGATGTACGGCGCATGACCTTATCCAGCTCGCCGCGCTTGATTTTGTCGGTTTTCGTTAGGACCAGCTGATATGTGACAGCGGCATCATCCAGCATGTCCATCAGCTCAATATCGGACGGCTTTATGCCGTGACGGCTATCAATCAGCAGAAAAACACGGCGAAGGCCCGCCCGGCCGCGCAGAAAAGACCGCGTTAGCCGCGTCCAATTAGAAATCTGAGTCTTCGGCGCGCGGGCATAGCCATAGCCCGGAAGGTCAACAAGGTTCAGGCGGTCATCGACGTTGAAATAATTTAGCTCGCGCGTGCGGCCCGGTGTGTTTGAGGCGCGGGCAAGACCTTTGCGGTTCGTCAAGGCATTGATGAGCGAAGATTTGCCCACATTGGACCGGCCCGCAAAACAAATCTCCGGACGGTCTGGCGGCGGCAAGCCGTCCAGATTAACAACGGAGAGCATGAAAAGAACCTCTCGCGCGAAGAGCAAGCGGCCATCCTCAATTTGGGCGTCCGTAAACT
>CAZSKH010000007.1:0-8281 GCA_964607395.1 uncultured Algimonas sp. | reverse complement strand
AGAACCTCTCGCGCGAAGAGCAAGCGGCCATCCTCAATTTGGGCGTCCGTAAACTCTGGCGTTGTCGCGAGCGGGGCTTTTTCCTCTTCACTCATTTTTTAGATTTAGGCTTTTTCTTCTTTTTGACCGAATTGGGTTCAACCTCAACGGCGGCGCCTTCGACGACAGGTTCGGGTTTACCCGTAATCTTGCGGAAGAATCTATCGACGGGGGTGTCGACACCGTTTTTGCGGGTGATCCAATATTGCTGCGCGAAGGATAGGATATTGTTCCAGATCCAATAGATCAAAAGTCCAGCCGGGAAGCCTGCCAGAATGAACATGAACATCCATGGCATCCATTTAAAGATTTTCGCCTGAAGCGCGGCTTGATCGCTCGATCCCATCCCCGGCGAGGGCTGCAATGTGTACATCAAACTCATGGATGCGCCGTAGAGAATGGCGAGCGGCCCAATCGCCAGAAGCGCAGGAATAAAGTCAGGCGTGCCGTCCCAAGGGAAAATACCGAAACCATTGATGATGGATAGCGGATCGCGGGCCGACAAATCCTGCACATAGCCCATGAAGCTTTCGTGGCGCAGGTCAATATTGATGAACACGGCCTTATAAAGCGCGAAGAAGACGAAGATTGTCGGTATAATCGGCAGACACCCCGCAGCCGGATTTGCGCCCTCGCGTTTATAGAGCGCCATCATTTCTTGCTGCAATTTCATGCGGTCGTCTTTGTACCGCTCTTGCAGCTTCTTGAGCTTCGGTTGAACTTTCTTCATTTTCGCTTGCGACGCATATTGCTTAGAATAGAGCGGATACATGACGAGCTTAATGAGGAGCGTCAGCGCCAAAATACCCAGGCCTAAGCTCCCGAGCTTTTCGCCCAGCCATGACAAAGCGCGGCTGATCGGTTTGACAAGAATTTTTAGCTTACCCCATCCAATGGCGTTTGTGAGATTGGCAATGCCGGCATCTTCATAAGATTTCAGCATCTTATAATCTTTCGGTCCGGCCATCATATAGCCAACAGATTCGACCGTCGCGCCCGGCGTCAGGGTCAAAGAGGCCGTCGTGTAAGAGGTTTCATAGACATCATTATTGTTGATGAATTTGAAATCATAATTGGCCTCGACAGAACTGCCCTGCGGGGCAATTGCGGCTTGCACCCAATATTTATCGGTCAGGCCAACCCAGCCGCCTTCGCCTTTCACGGTCCATGCGCCTTTTTTCTTGAGTTTCTTATATTTTTGCTCGTGATATTTCCCGTCAATGACCGAAATCGGCCCTTCTTGAATAATGAAGAAATTCGTCAAATCATCGGCCAAACCCACTTGGCGGGCCACGCCTTTGCGCTCGATGCTTGTCTCAGCAGAACCCGTATTCGTCAGGCGATCCGTCAGGGTGATGAGAAATTGATCATCAACGCTAAGCTCGCGCTCAATCCGAACGGACCCCACTTGCTTTTCCAGAAGCACAGGCGTTGACGGCGTGATGACATCACCGGAAACGACAGCCCATGCAGAGGTCGTCCCAGATCCACCGTCAACAGCTGTCCAGTTATCCGCGATATAGGCCGCGCGGTCTCCGCCTGCGGGGTTGAGTAATTGAACAAGGCCATCTTCCGCGTTCAAAGTTGCATTATAATTCTTGAGAGCCAAATCATCGACCCGCGACCCCGTTGTTAGGAAAGAGCCTGTGAGGGACGGCGTATCAATTTTAATCCGTGTCGCTTCGCCTTGCGCGATCAGCTCTTCGCGTGACTTTGGTTCTTCAATCACGAGTGCTGGGGGTTGATTGGCCTGTTCCGCTTGCAAGCGCGCCATTTCTTCTTGCGCGTTAATTTCCGCGCGTTGCTGCGTCGGGCTCACAAAAGAGAAATAGAGCATCACGACGATCGCCGAGAGAATCATGGCCCAGATTAGGTTTTTCTGTTCGTTCATGCGGACTGGCTCTTAAATGTTCTAGCGCGGGGCGTTTTTATTGATGTTTCCGGTTGTACCGGCTGCCCGTTTCGAAAGGGTTATGAGGGCTTTGCGCGTGTCGTCAAGCAAGTCCGTCCATTCACGTGCAGTCGTCGAGTTGCGGGCAATCAGCACGTAATCATATCCGGGCAGGCCATGTGCGGGAAGAAGCGCCCGCGCGGCCTCGCGCAAGCGGCGTTTGGCGCGGTTGCGGATAACCGCATTTCCGATTTTTTTGGTCGCGGTAAAGCCCATCCCTATCCGGGAGGTTCCGCCCACGGAGCGCGCTTTATTCTCGCGCATCTGCACGACAACACCGCCTTTGGCGGAATAAAACCCATCGCGCACATATAAAAACTCGGAACGCTTTGTCAGCATTCCGAGCTTTGGTGTCTTATCTTTAGAAGCGGTGTTCACCGCGGAAAATCGCGCTCGCTAAGCTGCAAGGGGGCAGATTAAGCGGAAAGACGCTTGCGGCCCTTGGCGCGGCGACGTGCCAAAATAGCGCGGCCGTTTTTCGTAGCCATACGGGCACGGAAGCCGTGACGACGGGCGCGAACAAGGTTTGAAGGCTGAAAAGTACGTTTCATCTTATTTCTCTTTGTCGGTTCAGCCATTTAGGAATCGAGTTCCCAAGAGCTGTGTATCTCAAGGGCCGCGACCTACGCGCGCGCAGCTAGACTGTCAAGACGTGGCTTCATTCTCCATTCTTGCCAAAGTCTCACAAGACAGGCACAAAAACGTGACGGAGCGTGAGCCAAGCGTTGCCTGACTTGTTCACGATCCTGTCCTAACAGCCTGCCAACTTTAGTCGAAACAACAGGACCGCACATTATGCGCCGTACAACATTTTTTCTAGCCTTCCTTGCCAGCGCCGCTGCGCCCGCGCTCGCTTTGGCGGAAACGGATTGTGGTAATCCGCCCGTCAAAACGGCAGAGGCCGTCTACACGATTCAAACACCTGAACAGGTTGCAGCCCCGACGCGCGCCCTCATTCAACAGGCTGCGCCGGTGGTTGCTGAGACGGCACCGGCTGTTGTTCAGCTCGCGCAAGCGGAAACACTAGAGGCCAAGCCCGATATGATGAAACAGCCCGCCCCCGTTTCCGCCTATTCAAATCTCTTGAAAACTCGCATTTCGCGCGGTGACGGCGGTCTCAACCTTTTTGATTATGCGGGGGCTTATGCAGATGGAGAGCTGAAAACGGTCACGGCCTATGTGGATTATCTCGCAGCTCAAAACCCAGACGCGATGTCAGTCCCAGATCAACTGGCCTATTGGGCCAATATGTATAATGCGCTGACGCTGAAGGTGGTTCTAGAAAATTATCCCGTCTCTTCCATTCGTAAAATCAAATCTGGCGCGTTTAAGCCCGGACCTTGGGATCGTGATGCTGTTGTCGTGAATGGGAAAACGCTCACGCTGAACGATATTGAGCATGGGATTATGCGCAAGACCTATCCGAACCCCGCTATGGTGCATTATATGGTGAATTGTGCCTCCATTGGATGTCCAAACCTGCTCGATAAAATTTGGGTTGGTGAGACCTTGGATGCAGACCGCGAGCAAGCCGCTCGTGATTTCATTAATTCTCCGCGCGGCGTCGCGATTGACGGGAATAAGCTCGAGCTCTCCTCCATATATAATTGGTTCAAAGAGGACTTTGGCGGATCAAAATCTACAACACTGGAGCATGTTCGTCAGTTTGCAAATCCAGACTTGCTTGCAGCGCTGGATGCAGGCGCGAAAATTGACGGCTATGATTATGATTGGAAACTGAACGAATAGGTTGCTGCTGTAAGCGCGACCATTTGAGAGAGATATTATGACCGATATAACACCATCTGAAAAACCGTCCAAACCGATTTGGATAAAACTCTGGCCGATTTACATCATACTGGCGGGCTTGGCTTTGGCTGTCTCCCAAGGGTGGCACACACAGCTTAGCCCGTCTGCGCTGGGTGAAAATGCAGTATATCTAAATAATTTAGTGCAAGAGAATTTCATCCTCGTGCTTTTGGCCTTCATCGGAATTTATATCCTAGCGACGGCCTTCATGGTCCCGGCGAGTGCCCTGACGATCGGCGGCGGCTTTCTTTTCGGCGTTTACGTTGGCGCTCCTGCAACCGTTATTGGCGCGACGATAGGCGCGTGTGTTTTGTTCGTCGCGGCGAAATCCTCCATTGGTGAGGCCTTGAAATCCATCGCCGGACCCTTTGTTGGTAAAATGGAAGCGGGGTTTAATGAAAGTCCGCTGTCCTATTTGTTTACCCTTCGCCTCATCCCGCTATTCCCCTTTGCCGTCGTAAATATCGCGCCCGCTATTCTTGGCGCGAAGTTCCGAGATTACTTCATCTCAACCGCCCTTGGTATTGTACCTGGGACAGTGGCCTACACTTTGATTGGCGCGGGTTTGCAAAAGACATTGCTTGCGGCTGCTGAGGCCGGTGAGGTTGTTGATGTTGGCGCTCTCGTTAAATCTGCTGCGGCCAACTTTGCGCCTGCATTTTTCGCGTTGGCTTTCGTTGCGCTGATCCCTGCTATTTATAAAAAATTCTTCAAGAAAAATACGGCAACTGTCGACGCGTAAAGCGCCGCTGTCAGCTGAGAGAGAAATATTATGTCTACCACGAAAACTGAATATGACGTCGACCTCTGCGTGATCGGCGCTGGCTCTGCGGGATTGTCTGTCACGGCTGGGGCCGCAATGCTCGGCCGTAATGTGCTCTTGTTTGAAGGCGCAGAGATGGGCGGCGATTGCCTCAACCATGGTTGTGTTCCTTCGAAAGCTATTCTCAAAGCGGGCAAGATGGCGCAAGCCCAGCGATCCGGCGCGAAATTCGGCATTACCCCCGTTGAGCCGAAAGTCGATTGGGAGGCTGTGAAAACCCATATCTCAGATGTTATCGCTACGATTGCGCCAGTGGATTCTGTTGAACGTTTTGAAGGTCTGGGCGCAACCGTCATTACGGAATATGCAAAATTCGTTGATGCCAATACGGTGGAATCAGACACGACCCGCGTTCGTGCCAAGCGCTTTGTTGTCTCTGTCGGGAGCCGTGCCTCCGCTCCGCCAATTCCCGGGCTTGATACCGTAGATTATGCAACGAATGAGAATATTTTCAGTCTCGATAAATTCCCGTCTCACTTGCTGGTCATTGGCGCGGGTCCAATCGGTCTGGAAATGGGGCAAACCTTCCGCCGTTTGGGTGCAGAGGTTACAATCATCGATATTGCGCCGCCGCTTGGCCGCAATGAGCCTGAACATGCCGCGGTCCTTGTAAAAGCCTTGGAAGAGGAAGGCGTGACATTCCACGCCCCCGTCAAGACCAAGGAAATCCGGAAGGCGACAGCCGGAGTTGAGGTCGAATTGGAAGACGGAACCGTCATCAAAGGCTCGCATCTTCTTGTCGCCGCTGGCCGCGCGCCTGCTGTGGATGGTCTTGGCCTCGAAGCGGCCGGCATCGACTTTGATCGACGCGGGATTGAGACGGATGATAATCTCCGGACATCGAACAAGAAAGTCTATGCGGCGGGTGATGTCGCCAAAGGTATGGGCGGTCTGACCCATATTGCAGGCCATCATGCGGGCTCGCTTTTCAAGAACTTCTTCCTCCTGCCGCAAGGTTTAAACAAGGGTTTCTCGACAGCCAAAACCGACCGCATGCCTGCCGCGATTTATACGCAGCCAGAGCTTGCCAATATTGGATTGTCTGAAGCCCAAGCCCGCGAGGCTTATGGCGACGTCATCCAAGTCGCAGAATTTCACTTTGATGAGAATGATCGCGCCATTGCAGAGCGCTCCACTTATGGCGGCGTAAAAATCATTGTCGGCAAGAAGGGTAAGATTTTAGGCGGCTCCATTGTTGGCGAACATGCGGGCGAAATGATCCATATGCTCTCCGTTGCGATGACCGGCAAAATGAAGGCTTCGGCGCTCGCGCAGATTATCTCCCCCTATCCAACCCGGTCCGAAGCCGTGAAACGCGCTTGCTCTAGCTTGTTCACAGACAGCCTCTTTGGGGAAAAATCCAAAGTTAGAACTGCCGCCAAATTTTGGGCAAAATTCCAATAGGCAAAGTTGACGCTAGGCATATCACTTGTTGCATCGTAAACACGGCGCATGATTGACGGGTTCATATCACGGCGGCTGTCCTCAAAGCTGCTCTTGCTGACGATTGGTTTCGTCATGCTGGCAGAGATGCTGCTCTTTGTGCCGTCGGCGGCTTTGTATCGTCAGAACTGGCTCATTGAAAGGACGCAGCAGGCGGGTTTGCTCGCACAGGCCTTAACGGGTGTGCCTGATTACGAAGCCTCCGAGGTTCTCATGGAGCAATTCATGACGGATACGGACGTCTTGTTAATGGCAGCAAAGCGCGATGGCATGACGGAGCTGGTGCTTGGTGCGCCGCCTGATGAAATCAGCAATCTATTGGATATTGATCTGCGAGAGAAACAGCGCTTCCCGTCATTGCTCGCCCCCTTTCAAGATATTTTCTCCGATGGGCAGGGTAATATTTCGGTCAAGTCTATGAGCCCCGTTCGCGGACAAGACGCGCTGGAGCTTCTGATTCCGCGTGAGAAATTGCGCATGGCTTTAATCGATTATTTAAAACGTATTTTTTGGTGGTCTCTGTTTATTGCCATTGTAACGGGCGGATTGATTTATTGGTCGATGTCGGCCCTTATTATCCGTCCAGTAAAAGAGCTCGCCGAAGATATGACGGTGTTCCGGGAAAATCCGGAGCGGCGGCGCGACAAGCGGGAGCGCCCAAAACGCAAAGATGAAATCGGGCAATTGGAACGCGAATTTGTGGATTTAAAACAATCGCAACGGGCCGCTTTTCGCCAGCGGGAACGCTTGGCGGGATTGGGTTTGGCGGTTGCGAAAATTAATCATGACCTCCGTAATGTTCTCACGTCCGCGCTTTTAATTTCTGACCGTCTGTCCATGAACCCGGATGAGAAAATGTCGACCATGGGCGAGCGCCTCACCCGCACGGTTGAGCGCGGGATTAGCCTGACCGAAGATGTCATGGCCTATTCTAGAGCCGAGACCGCGGACCCGCAAATTCAAGAGACGCGTATCGCCTTTACCATTGGCGAGGCTGCCGCCGATGTGATTGAGCAGTTTCCCAAAACGCAATTTCGAAATACGGTTCCGACCGATCTTATGGTTCGCACCGACCCGGATCATGCCTATCGTATTTTTCACAACCTGTTCAAAAATGCGGCGCAAGCTATGGCCGTGCATTGTGAAAAAAATTGCCGTCTCCAAGTCAGCGCGGAAATTAGGGACGGTTTGGCAGAGATTCGCATTTCCGATACGGGGCCAGGATTGCCGGACCGCGCCAAAGAAAACCTCTTTCAAGCGTTTTCCAGTGCGCAGGCTCATAGTGCCAATACGAAATCCACAGGTCTGGGTCTGTCAATTTCTAAAGAGCTCGCCAAAGCCCAAGGCGGAGATTTGAACCTGATGTCTTCTGATGAAAGTGGCACTCGCTTTGTGTTGACGCTTCCGCTCTCGGATTAGAGTATGACCCCTTTATTGTTTTTCGGCAGTGCCCTCACGGCGCGGGTCTGCCCCGCCGATTAGTGTTCCGTCGTCTTGGCGATAGATAATATGCAAGCCAGAAATTTCCCCGCCGGACCGCCGCACTTTATGGTCCAGAGTCTCCAGCGAGGAGACAATCTCTTCGGACATCCCAAATTCTTTCGCCCCTGCGCCGCGATTGATTTCTTCTGTCTCTGCATCCCGCAAATTTTGCGCCTCCATGCGCAGCGAACCATTACGGGCAATGACATTGGGCAGCTCTATCGCCTCTTGCGGGGACAGGCCCCAATCAATCATGCCGACAATGGATTTGGCCGTATAGGCAATGATGGAATTTCCGCCGGGCGAGCCGGTGGTGAACAGAAACTCGCCATCGGGTGCAAAGACAATATGCGGGCTCATGGAGCTACGCGGGCGTTTGCCGGGCGTAACGCGGTTGGCAATTAAGACGCCGTCTGCATCCTTATCCAATGAGGAGAAATCCGTGAGTTGATTATTCAGCAAGAACCCCCGCACCATACGCTGGCTGCCAAAAGCCCCTTCAACGGTGGTGGTCATAGAGACGGTCAAGCCGTCTTTGTCGACAATGGTGAAATGGGACGTGCCGGGAGTGTCGGGCGTCGCGTCTGTCCCGCGTGCGAAACTCACGGGGTCGCCGGCTTTTACATCTTTTATAACGCTATCAGATTTGATGAGTTGAGAGCGGCTTTTAAGATATTTCTTATCCAACATCTCGGCGACAGGCACCTCGACGAATTCGGCGTCGGCAACATATT
>CAZSKH010000006.1:13033-22025 GCA_964607395.1 uncultured Algimonas sp. | reverse complement strand
GACCGCGATGATCGCCAGTGCCGTGTCAACGGCACCAGCGCGGGAGCGGTTGTTGCCAATTGGAGATGTTAATTTCAAAACATCTTCCAGCTTTAACCTCTGGACAGCTATCGTTGCAGTCGTCCTCGTCGTTCTTTACGTCGTCTTCTGGTAGAGTTGGCGCGGCTCTCCACATTTTCAAAGTCTAGCCTGATAGGGCTGGCCTTTCTTGTCTCCGCTTGCGGCGGGGCGGGGCCTTCGCCGGTTGCGATAGACGCACCAAGCGTTTTACCGGAGGCGGGCCAAGCTCACTTCAAAAAGCGGGTTGAAGCTATCTCTGCGGAAAAGCCGATTGCAAGCGGGACCGTTCTCATCGGCGACAGCATCACCGAGGCGTGGATGTGGCAGCGCGATGCGGACACCTATCCGTTTCAACGTCCCGTCGGCAATCATGGTGTGGGATGGGATAGCACGGAAGGCGCGATTTCGCGATTGCCGCTGGTTGAGCCCTCTGCTCCCGATAAGATTTTTCTGAAAATCGGAACGAATGATATCTCTTGGGGCGTGTCGCTCGCGGATATGGCTGAGGATTTTGACACCCTTTTATCGCGCCTGCGCGAGCAAGAACCGCAAGCGCAAATTTATGTTCAATCCGTGCTCCCGCGCGAGTCGGATAAGCTCGAAAAAATTGCGCGCGTAAATGCGATGCAAGCTGATCTCACGAAAAAACACGGCGCGATCTATATCGATCTAACGGATGTTTTTGCGCAATCCGACGGCACATTGCGCGCCGAATTTACTGAGGATGGCTTGCACCTAAATGATGCCGGCTACGCTGTCTGGGGAGCGGCGCTTCAGCCATATGCCGGATAACTTTGACGACCCAAAATTGGCCTAGCCAATTCAGATTTTAACAGATAAGGACACCTTATGATTTCTATCGCGAAACAAATGCTGATTGCGATTGTTCTGCTGCTGCTCGCCCTTTTGGGTCTATAGTTGCCGAACAGACTGCATCGTATCCGGCCGTAACTGCTGGTCGGCGATAAATCACTGCGCGCTTTTTTAAGCGCATCGCGTTTCCCAAACTATCATTCTTCGCTGAATATCCTCTTTCCAACGTTCGGAGACACCCTCCGATCTATTTTAACGTATCAACTCATGGAACCCGCCGCGCTGTGGTCGGCATTCCGTTTCTCAATAAAGGGCCTGTCATGTTCCGTATTTTGTCATTGAAATCAGTTTCGATTCTCGCGCTCGCGGCGGGACTTGTCGGCTGCGCCGAGAGCCAAGACGTCGCGAAAACGCCTGCGCCAAACACAGAAGTCAGAGCGCCAGGGTCCGTCGATCCCGCAATTTGGCCCAAGGTTGAAAGCCCGGTTGGGCTAGATGCCAAAATGGAGTCTCGGATCACTGACATCATCGCTCAGATGACCCTGCGCCAGAAAGTTGGACAGATTATTCAAGCCGATGTCGGGTCAATTTCTCCGGAAGATTTGAAAACCTATCCTTTGGGGTCAATTTTGAATGGCGGTAACTCCGCGCCAAATGGGGATAATCGATCACCCGCATCGGCGTGGGTCGAGCTCGCGGATGCGTTTTATGAGGCTTCAAAAGAGGCTTACGGCGACAGCCTGTTCATTCCGATGATCTGGGGCACGGATGCCGTTCATGGTCACAATAACATTCCCGGGGCGACGGTCTTCCCGCATAATATTGGATTGGGCGCGACGCGTAATCCTGAGCTCTTAGGGAAAATCGGCGCGATTACGGCGCAAGAGATCCGCGTCAGTGCGCAGGAGTGGACCTTTGCACCGACAATCGCCGTTGTGCGTGATGATCGCTGGGGGCGGACCTATGAAGGTTATTCCGAAAATCCAGAAGTCACGGCGTCCTATGCAGGCGAGCTCATCAGAGGTATTCAAGGTGATGTTGGATCGGCCGATTGGCTGAAAGGCGACCATGTGATTGCCACCGCGAAACATTTTCTCGCGGATGGCGGGACGAACCAAGGCCGCGATCAAGGCGATTCCATTGAGACCGAAGAAGAAATTCGCGACATCCACGGCGCTGGCTATCCGCCCGCATTGGAAGCCGGTGTTCAATCTGTCATGGCGAGTTTCTCCTCTTGGCAGGGCAAGAAACTGACGGGTCACAAAGGGTTGCTGACGGATGTCCTGAAAGGGCAAATGGGCTTTGACGGCTTTATCGTGGGCGACTGGAATGCCCATGGTCAGCTCGATAGTTGCACCAATACGGATTGTCCGGAAGCGCTCCATGCGGGGTTGGACATGTATATGGCCCCCGATAGCTGGAAGGGCTTGTTCGAGACTACATTGAAACAAGCGGAAAGCGGAGAGATTGATTTGGCGCGTCTGGACGATGCGGTTCGCCGTATCCTGCGCGTGAAATTGCGGGCGGGTTTGTTCGATGAGGGCAAGCCCTCCTCACGCCCTCTCGCGGGTCGCTATGACATTCTGCAAGACCCAGCTTCCAAAGCTGTTGCAAGGCAGGCCGTACGCGAGTCCCTTGTGCTGTTGAAAAATGACGGCGTTTTACCGCTTTCCAATGATGCGACTGTTTTGGTGGCGGGCGACGGCGTCGATAATATCGGTAAACAATCCGGCGGTTGGACACTGTCTTGGCAGGGAACAGGCAACGCAAATTCCGACTTCCCTGGCGGCTCCTCTATGCTCGACGGCATTGAGCGTCATTTGAAAACGGGGTCGGGCAAAGTCATTCAGGCGAGCGAAGATGGAAGTTATTCCGGCACGCCGACTGTGGCTGTCGTTGTCTTCGGCGAGGACCCCTATGCTGAGTTCAAAGGCGATATTGACACGCTGGCTTACAAGCCGGGCGACGATACCGATTTGAAACTCCTGAAAAAATATCAAGCGGCAGGCATTCCAACTGTTGCCGTTTTCTTGACGGGTCGCCCGCTGTGGATGAACCGCGAAATCAATGCATCAAATGCGTTTGTTGCGGCTTGGCTGCCGGGGTCAGAAGGGGGCTATGCGATGGATGTTTTGTTCGGCAAAGACGATGCGGGCAAACCGGTCGATTTCAAAGGGACGCTGTCTTATTCCTGGCCGCGAACCGCCATTCAGACGCCGCTCAATTACGATGATGAAAATTATAACCCGCTCTTTGCTTATGGCTTTGGCCTGACCTATGGGGAGGACGGTAACTTAGCCGCCTTACCAGAAGAGGCAGGCGTCGAGTTGACGGGTAAAAATGACAGTAACTTCTTCACGGCTGGCAAGGCGGTCTTCCCGTGGGAAATGATCATTGGTGATGCGTCAGGCAAACTCACCGTCAAAACGTCTCAGGCAGAAAGCCCGGGCGGAGCTGTGAAAATTGTCTCTGCCGATGACGGCGTCCAAGAAAATATTCGGACCCTAGAGTTCAAAGATGCCGGGCGGTTCGAAATTCGAGGGACACCGATTGATCTTCGCCGTCAGAATACAGGCGATATGGCGCTTTACTTCCGCGTCCGTCCCGAAGCTGGCGACGGCGCTGTGCGCGTCGGTTTAGATTGCGGCGATGGCTGTTCCGTTGACAATAGCTTATCGAGCGTTTTGACGGATACGAAACCGGGTGAATGGGCAGAGGTGTCTGTGAAACTCTCTTGCATGGGGGCCGCGTCCAGCATGGAATATGTGCGCTCTCCCGTTGTGATTGAGAGCGATGGCTTGGCTAAATTTAGTCTGTCAGACGTCCGTCTTGTCGCGAATGAAGGTCAGGCGGTTTGCTTGAAATAGTGGGGAAATGAATATTTTGAGTTTGATATAAATTACATACCCGTTTCTTGCGAACAAATGGCAAACAGACCATAAGAAACGGAATATATAAGCGCCCGGCTGCGGTAAAATGCAGCCTGGTCGCGGACTGGCCTATGGGGGGGCAGATAATGAAAGCTACAATTACTGACGTCGCGAAACGCGCGGGCGTGTCGATGAAGACCGTTTCACGGGTCTTAAATAATGAGCCCAATGTCGCTGAAAAAACGCGGGCGCGTGTAAAGGCGATTGCGGCTGAATTGCGGTATTCTCCCAATTTGGCTGCGCGGGGTTTGGCCACGTCAAAGTCTTATTTAATCGCGCTCATTTATGATAACCCCTCGCCAAACTATATTTCCCATATCCAGCGGGGGGCCATAGATGCTTGCCGCGAGGTCGGATATCATCTTGTTGTCGAGCCCATGTCACTGGCGGGTGCAGACTCGCATGATGAAAAAGTCAAAGCTGTCAGGGCTGTCCTCGATAGGTTGCCAGTTGACGGCGTCATTTTAACCCCACCCCTGACGGACAGCGAGGCGATTTTAGAGGTTCTGACGGAACTCAATATTAAATGCGTTCGCATCGCGCCCAAAAATGGCGGCGCTCAGGCTTTCGTTGGGATGGATGATGAGACAGCGTCCTATCAGATGACACAGCATCTCTTGAACGAGGGGCATAAAAAAATTGGCTTTATTCGTGGACATGTTGGTCATGCCGCGACCTCCTTGCGTCACGCTGGATATATGCGCGCGATGCAAGAAGCTGGGATAACGGTTTCGGATGATTTGATTGTTAACGGCGATTTCTCTTTTGAGTCCGGGGCGGCGGCTGCGCGTCAGCTTTTGGGGCCGGACGCTTCGGAAAAGCCGACCGCTATTTTTGCCTCTAATGACGATATGGCAGCGGCTGTTATTTCTGTGGCAGGGCAGATGGGCTTGGATGTGCCCGGAGAGCTTTCCGTTTGCGGGTTCGATGATACGCCGCTGGCTCGTGTTGTTTGGCCGGCTTTGACAACCGTTCGTCAACCCATTTATAAAATGGGACATCAAGCGGCGAAAGAGCTGGTAAGGCGGTCAGATGTTGAAGCGGAAAAAGGCCAGATCCTCGACTTCGAAATCATGCTCAGAGACTCGGTAGCGAAGCTCAAATAAAGCGCCGTAAGCACAAGAAATAAGCAGGTTCCCCCAGCGCAGTCCCCTTGCGATGTTGACAGCGCTGTCATTACTGGACATACCGAACACGAAGTCGCATCAGACGGCGCGCTGGGGCAGGGCCAAAGTCTGTCCGTTTAAAGGGAAACACGGTGGACAACTCACACACCAATATGTCCGGTTCTGAGAACCAGAAAACCGCTGATCCATTGGATTTGTCGCCAGAGGCAGGGTCAACATTTGTTCCGGTTGACCCGTTTGAAATTGTCGTTTTTGGCGGAACGGGAGACCTCGCACGGCGCAAGCTGATACCGTCTCTCTATCACCGCTTTTGCGATGGCCAGATCCCAACGGACTCCAAAATTATTGGCGCATCGCGATCTAAATTATCCCGTGATGAATATCTGAAAATGATAAAAGACGCCTATGTCGGGTTTCATCCGGATGCGGAGTTTTCCGAGGCGAAATGGAATGCCTTTTGTCAGCTCGTCGAATATGTCCCGGTTGATGTGACAACCGATAAGGATTGGGGGGGGCTCGGCGAGAAACTGGACGAATCTAAAACCCTCATTCGCGTTTTCTATCTGGCGATGCCGCCCGCGCTCTTTTCAAATATTTGCCAAGGGTTGAAGGCTGCGGGCCTTGCACACAAGCAAAGCCGCGTTGTTTTGGAAAAGCCTTTGGGCCGCGACTTCAAATCTGCGGATGAAATCAATGAAGCGGTTGGCAAGGTTTTCTCAGAAAAACGTATTTACCGAATTGATCATTTTCTTGGCAAGGAGACGGTGCAGAACTTACTCGTGCTGCGCTTCGGTAATGTCTTGTTGGAGCCGCTGTGGAACCGAGACTCCATCGAGCATATCGAAATCACCGTCGCCGAGAGTATCGGTGCAGGGGGGCGCGGCGCTTATTACGATAAATCCGGCGCGCTGCGCGATATGGTTCAAAACCATTTGCTGCAATTGCTTTGCCTGACCATGATGGAAGCCCCCGGGTCCACGGCTGCGGATGATTTGCGCTTAGAGAAGATCAAAGTGTTGCGCGCGCTCGCGCCGATCCAGGCAGATAATGTGAAAGAGAAAACCGTCCGAGGGCAATATGTCAAAGGCAAAGTCGACGGCGAACCCGCAACTGACTATCTAACGGATGTCGACATTGAGGAAAGCGATTGCGAAACCTATGTCGCAATCCATGCCGAGATTAATAATTGGCGATGGGCCGGAGTTCCGATCTATATCCGTACCGGGAAGCGCATGAGCGCCCGTAAGTCTGAAATCATTGTGCAGTTTAAACCTGTTCCTCACTCAATCTTCGGGGCGAATATCCCCGTTAATCCGAATAAGCTCGTCATCCGATTGCAGCCGGATGAGGCTGTGAACCTTTGGATGGAAATCAAAGAGCCCGGCGCGGGTGGGTTGCGGTTGAAAACCTTGCCTTTGAACCTGGCCTATGCGGATAATTTCACCGTTCGATATCCTGATGCTTATGAGCGTCTTCTGATGGATGTTGTGCGTGGCAATCTTTCGCTGTTCATGCGGCGGGATGAGGTCGAAGCCGCCTGGATTTGGTGCGACGGAATTCTCAACGCGTGGGAAGAGGTAAGCCAGCCGGTTTCTTATTACCCGGCCGGATCGGATGGCCCAGACGCCGCAAACCGTATGTTGGCAGAGCAAGATGATGAGTGGTCAAAACTTTCATGATCGGCAGGCCTGTTATACATGATCAAGGCGATATGGCCGCTGAAGCCGCGACGGCCATTGCAGATGTGCTTCGTCAGGCGGTGGAAACCCGTGGCCACGCCAGCTTGATGGTCAGTGGCGGCAGCTCACCAAAACCTCTCTATGAGCGCTTGTCCAAAGTGGATTTAGATTGGTCAAAGGTCACGGTTAGCCTCGTGGACGAACGCTGGGTTGATCCGGGGCAGGCCGGGTCGAATGAAGATTTTATTCGAAGTAACCTCATCCAAAATAGGGCTGCATCTGCAAATTTCTTTGGCCTCAAGACAAACCACCCATCTGTCGCGGCCGGGTTGGCGTCTGCCGAAGCGCGGTTTGAAAAAATTCAGAGGCCCTTCGATGTCTGCGTGATGGGGATGGGGTCTGATGGCCACACCGCCTCCTGGTTTCCGAATTCAAAAGGTCTAGCGGAAGCGCTGGCTAAGGATAATGCAGATATTCTCTGCGCCGTGGATGCGGACGGCGCGCCCGTTGCAGGGGAACATCCGCACCGCATAACCCTGACATTGCGCGCCGTTTTGGACTCGCATGTCGTAGTGTTGTTCATTCCCGGCGAGGCCAAACGCCTTGTCTTTGACGCCGCCCCGTTGAAACCCTTATTTGATGCGCCTGTTCAGGCTTTGCTTGGTGCGGGACAAAATCTTCATGTCTTTGCGAGTCCGGCGTCATGATACATTCCGTCATCCAAGATGTGACCGCGCGGATAACTGAGCGCTCTAAGAAAAGCCGGGCTGGTTATTTGGCGGCTTGCGAAGCACAAATGCGCGAAGGCCCGCGGCGTCGGCGTTTATCAGAAGGCAATGTGGCTCATGCTTCGGCCGGCTGTGCGGTGCTCGAGAAGACAGAACTTTTGGGCGCGAAATGGGCGAATATCGGAATTGTGACAGCTTACAATGATATGCTGTCAGCCCATGCGCCGTTTGAGCGGTTTCCGGAACTCATTCGCCATGCCGCGCGCCGCAATGGGGCAACAGCCCAAGTCGCTGGTGGGGTGCCTGCTATGTGCGACGGGGTGACCCAAGGGCGCGACGGGATGGAACTCTCGCTCTTCTCGCGTGACAATATCGCCCAAGGCGCGGCGATTGCGCTGTCTCATGATATGTTCGACGCGGCGATCCATCTGGGTGTGTGCGATAAAATTGTGCCGGGCCTGATGATCGCAGCTTTGCGTTTCGGCTGGCTACCGCAGATTTTTGCGCCTGCCGGTCCGATGCCATCCGGCCTGCCCAATCCCGAAAAAGCTCGCGTTCGCCAAGCCTTTGCAGCGGGTGAGGCGTCCCGCGCGGATTTGTTGGCTGTCGAAGCTGCGAGCTATCACGCGCCGGGGACGTGTACCTTTTACGGAACGGCCAACACCAATCAGATGTTGATGGAAGTCATGGGTATGCAATTGCCAGGCTCCAGCTTTGTTCATCCGAACACGCCTTTGCGGGATGCACTCACGGCGCAAACGGTCAGGCGGGCCACGCAGATCACGAATATGGCCCAAGGCAAAGACGCCGCCTTCACTCCAGCTTGCAAAGTGATTTCCGAAAAGAGCATCGTGAATGGATTGGTCGGCCTCATGGCGACGGGTGGGTCTACGAATTTGACGATACATATGGCGGCAATTGCACGTGCCGCCGGGATCATAATTAATTGGGATGATTACGCAGCGATCAGCCAAGCGGTCCCGCTCATCTGTAAAATCTATCCGAACGGCATCATGGATGTGAACCATTTCCACGCCGCTGGCGGTATGGCGTTCCTTATCGGGGAATTACTGTCAGCCGGTTTGATGCAAGCTGATGTGACAACGATTGCGGGCGGAGACGGGCTGCATGCTTATACGCAAGAGCCAGTTAAAAACATGCATCTCGAACAGGACGCCGTGATCTGGCGCGACGGCCCGACAGAAAGCTTGGACCCAGAGATACTGACAACGGTCGCCGAGCCTATCCGCGAAGACGGCGGACTCGCCCTCTTGCAAGGTAATCTTGGCCGGGCTGTTATGAAAATATCTGCGGTGAAAAAAGAGAATTGGAAAGTCGAAGCGCCTGCCATTGTTATTGATGATCAGAACGATCTCATCAAAATGCATCAGGCCGGAGAGTTGGAGCGCGATTTCGTTGTCGTCCTGCGGTTCCAAGGTCCGCGCGCAAATGGCATGCCGGAATTGCATAAATTGACCCCGCTTTTGGGACTACAACAGGACAAAGGTTTCAAAGTCGCCATGGTAACAGATGGCCGTATGTCGGGCGCGTCCGGTAAAGTGCCTGCCGCCATTCATATGCATCCCGAGGCCTTTATGGATGGGCCTATCGCGCGCATTCAAACGGGAGATATGGTCCGCGTTGATCCCGCAAAT
>CAZSKH010000006.1:0-12933 GCA_964607395.1 uncultured Algimonas sp. | reverse complement strand
TGGGCCTATCGCGCGCATTCAAACGGGAGATATGGTCCGCGTTGATCCCGCAAATAATGTCGTTGAGGTCGTGGGTGTTGACCTCTCGAGCCGAGCTTCCGCGACGCAACCTCCGCAGCCGCAACTTGCCGCCTTAGGTATGAATATGTTCGCGGCGCAACGCGCCATCGCAACAGATGCCGAAAGCGGCGCATCAACCCTGGGGGATATGCCTTGGTTCACTTAATGCCGGATACGAATGCTCAGACGGCTGCGACTGCCAATGGTAAATCGACTGGGTTGACCCTCGTCGGTGATGTCGGCGGGACGAATTGCCGTTTGGCTCTGGCCGAGCGCACCCCGTCAGGTGCGATAGAGCTTCATCATTCCGAGCGTTATGCTGTGGCCGAATATAAGACCTTTAATGACGTCGTTGCGACCTATCTGAAGACGCATGGCGTTGAACCCAGACAAGGGGCCTTCGCCTTTGCTGGACCGAAATTTGATGATGAAATCCGGATGACCAATCTGAATTGGATTGTGTCAGAAGATGAACTGCGAAGAAAATTCGGATTGAAAACGGCCGTTGTGCTCAATGATTTCGTTGCCATGGCGAATGGCGCGACGGTCATCCCTGATGACGGGTTCGACACACTGATTCCGGGCAAGGTTGACTACACGAAACCCGTGGCGGTTTTAGGGCCGGGAACCGGGATGGGATTGTCTTGTATTTTGCCCGGTAAACCTGTGCGAATTATTCCGACAGAGGGCGGGCATACGGCCTTTGCCCCCGGAGATGCCTTGGAACGAGACGTTCTGTCTTATTGGTCTTCGCGCCTGTCCTTTGTCTCGGCCGAAGCGCTGCTATCCGGTCCGGGGCTCGTCAGATTGCACACAGCGATTTGCGAAATCATGGACAGCCCGAATAATAGCCTCACAGCCGCAGAAATTGTTGGCGCAGCGGAACTCGACAAAGGTTCGGCAGCGCGCGTTACCGTGAATTCTTTTTGTTCCATGTTAGGCGGTTTTGCCGGAAATGTCGCGGTGACCCAAGGCACCTCTGGTGGCGTCGTTGTTGGTGGCGGTGTCTCGCGTCATATCGCTAAATTCATTCCGGGGTCAGAATTTGTGTCCCGGTTTAAAGATCGTGGGCCGGGCAGTTGGTATGTCAAAGATATTCCGGTGCGCCTCATCCAAGCGAATTTCGTTCCCCTTTACGGCGCGGCAGCAATGGTGCTGAACGACTAGAAATTTTTGAGGTCTCTAATGCGAACATCTTGGTTTTTTATTGCCGCCATGTCCGCGGCGAGCTGTTCTGATACCGCCTCAATATCGGTCCTCGATCCCGTTGAAGTCACGAAATTTGAAACCGTGGGGTCCGTTACCGTTACGACATCCGGGTTAATTGACCCCAATGCGAAAATAGAAAAACTTGGCGGTGATTATGGTTGGTCCGAAGGTCCTGTCTGGGTCGAAAAACTCGGGGCTGTCTTGTTCACGGATGTGCCAGGTAACACCATTTGGAAATATAAGGACGGCGAAGGGCTGACCGAATTTATGCGCCCGTCCGGGGCGGCTGAACCCTTGCCGGATTATACCTCCAGCCCGGGTGCCAACGGCCTTATCATGCTGGATGCAGATCACATGATTGTGCCGGATCACGGCAATAGAACCCTGTGGAGTCAAAATATTGAGACGCAAGAACGGACAGTTCTGGCGGATAAATTTGAAGGTAAGAAACTCAACAGCCCCAATGACGCCGCTTTGCACAGCTCGGGAATTATCTATTTCACAGACCCGCCCTATGGGTTGAAAGGTCAAGATGATAACCCGGCGAAAGAGCTCGATTTCAGCGGCGTATTTGCGCTTTATCCTGATGGGGCGATGAAACTTGTCGATGATAGTTTAGCGCGACCGAATGGCATTATTTTGTCACCGGATGAGCGCACACTTTATGTGGCCAATTCTGATCCGGCGACCGCGAATTGGACAGCTTATGATGTGTCCAAAACTGGTGAGGTTTCCAATTCACGCGTTATCGCGGAGGCGTTCCAGGACCTCAAAGCGGGACTAAGGGGAAATCCTGACGGGATGGCTATGGCAGAAGACGGAACCATATTCGCGACTGGGCCGGGCGGCGTTTGGATGCTCTCTCCGGAAGGTGAAAAGCTGGGCGTTATCTCAACAGGGACAGGGATCGCAAATGTCACATTTGGAGGATCCGATGGCCGCGATCTCTATATGACGTCACACCGGTTTTTGGCGCGGACACGCACAGAGGTCAAAGGGCACGGTTTCTAAGCGCAGCTCCTTAAGATGTCAGGCTTGAGCTTTGCTCGAATTGGATTTTCGCAAGTCGCGCATAGAGGCCGCCCTTTTTGACAAGGTCAGCATGGCTCCCAATCTCGACAATCCGGCCGTGATCCAACACAATAATGCGGTCAGCTTTCAAGACGGTTGAGAGCCTGTGGGCGATAACCAATGTTGTCCGGTTCTGTGAGGCTTGTTCAAAGGCCTTTTGAACGGCTTGCTCAGATTCCGAATCCAGCGCGGATGTCGCTTCATCGAGGAGCAGGATAGGCGCGTCCCTTAAGATTGCGCGGGCAATGGCGAGGCGTTGCCGTTGCCCGCCGGACAATGTCGCGCCTTGGTCTCCCAAATCCGTGTCATATCCATCCGGCAAGGCGGTGATAAAATCATGCGCGTAGGCCGCCTCGGCGGCTTTGGTGATGTCCCCTTGCGAAGCTCCGTCTTTGCCGTAACCAATGTTTTCTGCGGGGGGTCCCGAAAAGAGCGGGGCGCTTTGCTGAACCACTGCGATGTGAGAGCGTAGCACTTCAGGGTCCAAGTCTCTGATGTCCGTTCCATCCAATGTAATCGTGCCGCCCTGAATGTCATAAAACCGAAGCAAGAGTTGGAAAACAGTCGATTTCCCCGCCCCGCTAGGCCCGACCAAAGCGACGGTTTCTCCGGGCGAAATAGATACGGAAATATCCGTCAACGCCGCCCGCTCTTGCCGGGTTGGATAGGCGAAGTTTACAGAGTCGAAATTGATTTCACCCCGGACCGACGCAAGAGAAACTGGGTCTTTAGGCGCCGTGATGATGGGCTGCTCGTCAAGGATTTCGACCAAGCGATCCGATGCACCCGCCGCGCGTAAGAGATTGGTGAATGTTTCGGTCAGAGAGCTTGCGCCGCCAATCGCGAGAAAAGCGAGAAATGAGAATGCAGTAATATCCCCGCCCGTCATTTCGCCGCTGCGCACATATCCAGCTCCAAAGTAAAATATGATAATAATGCCGCCAAAGGCGATGATGAACATTAAAGCCGTCAAAGCGGATTGGATAATAATCCGCTTACGTTGTGCGGTATAGCTGGCCTCAATATCGTCGCCAAAGCGATACCGCTCTCCTGCCTCTTGAGTGTAGGCCTGAACGGTTTGGATGTCGCCCAACGCTTCGCCCGCACGGGCCGATGCATCAGCCAAGCTGTCTTGGCCATCGCGGGAATAGCGTTTAATTTTCTTTCCCGTGAGGATCAGCGGTAGGATCATAGCCGGCGCGATCAGCAACACCATGAAAGCTAATTTCCAAGACAAGAAAAACATCATAAAAATTGCGCCAATAATCGTCGCCATGGACCGAAGCGCGAAGCTTACAGATCCGGTAATAACGGTTTCAACCAGCGTCGTGTCGGTGGTCAGGCGCGATAAGACTTCACCGGTCCGAACCCGCTCGAAATAGGCCGGGGACAAAAGGGTGAGCCTGTCAAAAACCGCTTTCCTAATATCCGCAATGACACGTTGTCCCAATCGCGTAATGAAGAAGAACCTTAAGGCTCCGGCAATTGCAAAAAATATAGAAAATATCCCGGCGAGTAGAAAATAAGGTGTCAGTGAAGCGCTGCCCTCAGCGCCGATAGAGGCGCAGATCGCGACATCCGCGCTGCCGTCACCAAATCCGCAATCGATGATGATTTTGACAATCCAAGGCATCGTTAAACTACCCAAGGCGGACAGTGTGAGAAAAATCAGAAAGGCAATGAGTTGTCCCGGATAGCGGCTTATAAATGGCCACAGTTTGGCGAGCGGGCGCAAAGATCGGGCTTTGCCGCGCCCAGCTTTATCTTGGTCAATTTTCGCGGCAAAGGCGGCGCCCGAACTGCGGGATGGGTCTGTGTTGCTAGAAGCCATATCGGGCGCGCTATTGCACTTTGCGGGCAAGGTGTAAAAGCCTCATTCGGGTTCCCGTCGTGACTTGAAGGCACAGCCAAACCCAGCCAAGGGTAAGACATGACAACCCCTCTGCATATCCTATCCGACAGTTTCGGTCACAAAGCCTTTCGGCCCGGGCAAGCGGATATCGTGGACATGATATTGGCAGGCAAAAATGTGCTGGCAGTGATGCCGACCGGGGCGGGTAAATCCATCTGTTACCAAGTGCCCAGTCAATTAATGGACAGACCCACAATCGTGATTTCGCCGCTCGTGGCCTTGATGGATAATCAAGCCGCAGGTCTGCGCGCAAATGGCGTGTCAGTCGCCGTAATCCATTCCGGGCAACCCCGCGAAGAAAATGTTGAGCAGTGGAAAGACGTGGCACAAGGCCGAACTAAATTGCTTTACCTCTCGCCGGAACGCCTCATGCAGCCGCGCATGTTATCCGCGATGAAAGCGCTCGATCCTGCCCTGTTCGTTGTGGACGAAGCGCATTGCGTCTCGAAATGGGGTCCGGCCTTCCGCCCGGAATATGCTGATCTGAGCCGTTTAAAAGACTTGTTCCCAAATGCTGCGATGGCGGCTTTTACGGCAACCGCCGATGCATCGACCCGCAAAGACATCGCAGAGCAGTTATTTTCTGGGCAGGGCGAGATCATCGTGCAGGGTTTTGATCGTCCAAACCTCAGCCTGACCGTGTCGAACCTAACGAACCGCACACAACAATTACTGGCCTGGATGGAAACCCAGCGCGGAGAATGCGGGATAGTTTATTGCCTGTCTCGCAAGAATACCGAAAAATATGCGGAAGTTTTGAGAGAGCAGGGGTTCAACGCCTTGCCCTACCATGCGGGGCTATCCTCCGAAGTCAGGTTCGAAAATCAAGAGCGGTTTTTGGCAGAGCCTGCGGTCGTCATCGTGGCGACCATCGCGTTCGGTATGGGCATTGATAAATCCAATGTCCGCTTTGTGTATCACCTAAACCTACCCAGCTCTCTGGAGGCTTATTATCAGGAAATTGGCCGTGCAGGTCGAGACGGGGCGCCGTCTGAGACGGGCTTGATCTTCGCACTCGACGATATTCGGATGCGGCGGCAATTTATCTCTGAGGACGGCTCAGAGCCCGATCATCAGATGCGTGAACATCGCCGCTTGGATGCTTTGCTTGGATATTGTGAAGCGTCCAAATGTCGACGGCAGGTGTTGATGGCGTATTTTGGTGAAACCGCCGACCCCTGCGGGAATTGCGATGTATGCTTGAACCCGCCTGAATTAATTGACGCGACGGCAGAAGCGAGGGCCTTGTTTGGTGCGATTGAGGCGACGGGTCAGCGCTTTGGCGCGACACATGTCATAGCTGTTGCACGCGGCGAGGAGACGCCTCGCATCCTGCAATATGGCCATGATAATTTACCTGTTTTTGGCGCATCTGATAAACCTAAACAGTGGTTTCAGGGCCTGTTGCGGCAGGCCGTTGCGCTTCGGTTTTTGAATGTGAATATGGAAGCCTATGGACGGCTAGAAATTCGTCCAAAAGCGCAGGCCGTTTTGGATGGCACTAAGCCGTTTAATTGCAAAGACCCGACCACAAAACGAGCCACGAAAACAACAAAGTCTCGCAGCGCGGCAAAGGCGAAAACGACGTCCTTGGGCGCGAAAGACACAGAGCTACTGACACGGCTGAAAGCGTTGCGGATGGATTTTGCAAAGCAACTCGGCAAGCCCGCTTTTGTTGTGTTCTCTGATGCAACGCTCATCGATATGGTTTCGCGCAAACCAAAGACGCGCGAAGAGATGTTGGATGTGAGCGGCGTTGGGCCAAGCAAGTTTGAGCGTTTTGGTGAGGCGTTTATGGCCGAGCTAGAAGGTTAGCTACTCACATTTGAACAGCGTGTAAGCGCCGGTGCAGAGCCAGCGCCCGCAACAAATTCAAAATCTGGACTGGCATCGACGTCATATCTAAACTCGAAAATCACGGCTTGCTCAGGCGGGGTTCCGGGGGTCGCGGCTGTCTTGCGGTCTGCGGCGTAAATGTCCGAACTGAGACCTGATGCCTGTGCGCACATGCTGTCCGGACCCGGGAGTTGCGCCGCGTCGCCAAAACGATTGAGTTTGCCCATGCTGCCACTGACGTGAACTTCCGTTTGAATATCGCCGATGACGCCATTCGCCTTAACCCCGAACCCGGCGTTGGAGGCCACGAGATAACGCGAGACGCCCGGCTCTGTCGTTGGGATTTCCACGGCTGTCACAATGGGTCGTATGTCAAAGGCGACGCGGTGAACGATTTGCGCCGCCGCCGGGAGGCTCATTAATTCTACGGCCAACAGCCCGAAAACAATATAGCGCTTTTTACCCTTAAGCATGGATAGTTTTTTGAGGCGATTCTTCATGAGAGACACCTTGCAATTCGCGTGCCGCTTGAAATTGACTTTGTAAACTCGCCTGTGTTTCGTGCGCACATGGCTTGGCGATGGGACATCATTCCGCTAAGTGCCTGCGCATGTCCGCGCCGCTTTCAAAGATTACACACACCGCAGGTCTGCTGTTCTCTGGCGGGCAAGATTCTGCGACCTGTTTGGCCTGGGCGCTAGAGCGGTTTGATCATGTCGAGACCATTGGATTTGAATATGGTCAGCGGCACGATATTGAGATGACCTGCCGGATGGATGTTCGGCGGTCCGTCCAAAGTGACTTTCCACAATGGGCTGACAAGCTGGGCGAAGATCACGTTATCAATCTCGCCGGATTGGGCCAAATTAGCGAGACTTCTTTGACACGCGATGTAGAAATCGGTGTTCATGCCAATGGTCTGCCGACGACCTTTGTGCCGGGGCGGAACCTTATATTTCTAAATTACGCAGCCGCATTGGGATGGAGGCGTGGCTTCACACATCTGGTTGCCGGGATGTGTGAGGCAGACTTTTCGGGCTATCCCGATTGCCGCAAAGACACATTAGACGCGCAGATGACGGCTATTTCCTTGGGATTGGACCGGGTCTTCACGTTGCACACACCGTTAATGCATTTATCGAAAGCCGGTGCTTGGGGTCTGGCGCAAGACCTTGGTGGAGACAGGCTTGTCGAAATTATCCGACGCAAAAGTCACACCTGCTACAAGGGCGTTCATGCCGAGCTTCATGCGTGGGGCTATGGCTGCGGGAGCTGCCCGGCGTGTGAGCTTAGGGCCAAGGGTTGGGCCGAGTTTTGCGGTGACGCGGCATGAGCTATGCTGTCAAAGAAATTTTCTTGACCGTTCAGGGTGAAGGGGTTCGCGCCGGGACCGTCGCGGTTTTCCTGCGCTTTGCCGGATGTAACCTGTGGTCAGGTTTAGAGCGGGACCGAGCGTCGGCGATTTGCAAATTTTGCGATACGGATTTTGTGAAAACGGATGGTATCAATGGCGGAAAATATGAAGTGTCCGATCTTGCCCAACAGGTCAGCGATCTCTGGGTTGGCGTTGGTGATAAATGGGTCGTATGCACGGGCGGGGAACCCGTGTTGCAATTAGACGAGCGGTTAATTTCCGCGCTCCATGCGAAAGGCTTTAAAATTGCGGTGGAGACAAATGGAACGCTACCTGTCCCAGAGTCCATCAATTGGATTTGCGTCTCGCCCAAAGCCAATGCGGGGTTGGTTCAAACCTTTGGCGATGAATTAAAATTGGTCTATCCGCAGGTCGAAAATCATCCCTCGGATTTTGAAGACATGGGGTTCACACATTTTTGTCTGCAACCTCGCGATGACAGTTATCTCGGCAAAGAAAAAAGGGCGGACCATTCACAGGCCGCCTTTCAATATTGTTTGGAACATCCGCAATGGCGTCTGTCGGTGCAAACCCATAAATCGATAGGCGTGCCTTAGCCTGGGGTCAGCTTGCACCCGGGTTCATGTTGGCGAGTGTCTTGCTCAACTTATTAGAGAACCGAGAAAATGCGCGGTTTGCATCTGTCCACGTGCCCGAGGCCTGTATATGTGGCCGATCCCCAAAGCTGGAGTAATAATCATACTTCGCTGTTCCCAAGACATTGCCTCCGGCTGAAATAAATTCTGCCATCATGTCAGCGCCGCCCGTGCCGAAACTTTGAAAGGACAGGCTCGCGTCTTTCGACAATTGGTTAAAGGTTGGGCGGTTGGGTTTCGCGCCGACAATCGTCACGCGCAGGAGCGTTGGGGCGGAGTCAGAAAGTGTTAGCCCTCTTTTTGCAAAATCTTCAACAATTTCTTCTTCCATCTCTTCCAGAAGATACTCGATTGCGCGGTCGCCATATTTGCCATTATTAGAGAATGGTGCGTTCAAGCGTGAACTTGACCCACGATCAGATAATTTTTTAGGCAGGTTATTCGCGCGGTGGGCGAGATCTTCGGAAACAACGATTTCTAATTTAAACGGACCCGCCACGGCCTGAGAAAAATCGGCGTCGAACCCTCGCGCTTGCGCAAAAGCAGGCGTTCCGAGAACTGCGGCAGCCGAGAGAAGTGTCAGAAATTTACGCATATTGGTCTCCTATACTGTCAGGAGATAACATATTTTGTAGAACTTAGCAAAAGCCGCCACGTTACGCGGGTCTAACAATTATGTCATTCTCCGGGCGTTGCGAACAAAAACGCAAATATTAATCTGCAATATCTACGATGACGGAAACAATATTTGTCGCCGTTTTCAGTCCCGCAAGTTCTGCGTCGAGGCGAGCCGAGTTTACGACACGTGAGACTGTCACAACTTTGCCCGTTAAATCCACGACCTGATAGGTGATGGAGAGTAAGCGTGAGGTTGTTGTCAGGGCCGCGTCAGTAATCTTCACGGGCACCGACCCAACATAATAGACCCCTTTACCTGCCGCCAAAGCACCTTTGCCAACCAGTTTTGTGCCGCCAATCGCTGTTTTGCCAACGACTTTAGTTGTGCCAACGGCGGCTTTCCCAACAAATTTGGTTGTGCCGATTGCGGCCTTAGCTGGAACCGTCACCACTTTGTGAACACCGCAAGATGACAGCGCGAACGCCGAAATGGTCAGTGTTGTGATAAAAATAGATTTGCGCATATCGATTACCTGTTATTTTCGAACCCGTGCGGTTCACTATACCGAATGCAGTCAAAACAGAAGATAAAAATATGCGGAGCTATTGCCCCTCGCGCCGCCAAGCCCAAATCAGGAAGAGGAAGAATAATCCAAATAGAAAAATTCCCGGGGCAATAGGCGTTCTCCGGCTCTGCGTGACGGTATAGGCCTCGTGAGAGACGAGCCCCATCCAATTGTTTCCGGATGTTTGTCGTCCCGCTTTGGGCCGGCGAATGTCCGGCAGGTTTGAGCTCTCCAAATTCATCGGTTTAATAAGGCCTCGTGTTGCCTCTGACAGCGGAGCCAAAACCTCCTCTGTTGGCAGCAGATTTTCATATTCCTTAGGGTTGAGCGCTCCGATGGCTGTGATGGCTGAGATGTCGCCATTGCTCAGGCGGTAAGCACCTTGCCCTTGCAGGGGCAGGGCCGCGCGGTATAGGCCGTCAGCTACGCGGTCCAATGTCACGCGGCGGCGGGTCCCATCCGGCGCGACGACATCCACCGGGTCGTTGACATCATCTAATGAGCGCCGCGTGATAACAAGGTCCTCACCGTCTCTGACCGCCGATAGCGTTTCCGCATCTAATTCGGGTTCCCCCATCAACCAATGCGCCGTGCGTCGGAACATCTCGCGATAAGGGCCGCCTCCGTCATGACCTTTTGCCCAGAGCCAGGCTTGGTCGCTCATTAACATGGCGACGCGGCCATCGCGGACCTTATCAATAACGAATAGCGGAACGCCGTCAGGACCTTCCATCAGTACATCGCCGCCAACAGGATCATTGTCGATGGCGCGATACCAAGCGCCCCAAGCCTGATCCTCATTCCCTTGGAAGTCAGATGTGATGGGATGGCGTTTCCCTTTGTCGTTGAGCGTAGGGCGGAAAGCGCCTGTCAAAGTGTCACCCGTTGGGCGTGTCGGCAAGATAGAGACCAATGGCGTTCTATAGAGGCTAGCACGCGTCGCAAAGGCTGGTCCTGTTGCGAGCAAAAGTGCGCCGCCATCTTCAACATAATTCGTGATGTTTTGATAATATTGCGGCGGGATGCTGGGTTGCGAACGGCCCCGTCTCGTGGATTGCGATCGCCGTTCATATTGATCGAATATGATCAAATCAAACTCGTCCAACCGTTCTTCAAAAAGCTGCCGGACCGGGAATTGAATGAGAGAGAGTTCCGTTTCACCCGCTCTTGTCGCTTTGTTTCGGCTGGTCAGAATTGTGAATTGCACGAGATCGAGCGCTGGGTCTGATTTCAGAAGATTGCGCCATGCGCGTCCCCCACTATGAGGCTCGCCCGTAATTAACAAGACGCGAAGGCGGTCTCTAACGCCCTGAATTTCCGAGACAAATAGATTATTATTGAGGGTGAGTTCGCCTTCGACGCCTTGAACGGTCAAATCAACCGTATTGCTGCCGCGGCGCTCTATCTCCAATGGGATCGAGAGCGGGCGTCCGATTGTAATGGGGAAACGGGCTTTCACATCGCCGTTTAGTTTTAATTCAATACGGGCCTGTTGGCCTTCAAACCCCGGGTCTTCGACCAATAATTCATATTCGGCTTGTTCACCGACGACACCAAATTTCGGCGCTTTTGTTGCGAGGATGCGGCGGTCCCGAGCTTCTGGTTCCCCGATGATCAGCGAGTGAAAAGGAACCTCGTCGGGCAGATAATCCGCCACGGCTTCTGTAATGTCATGGGCGCGGCCATCTGTGAGCGCGACCACACCGGCTAATCGCTTGGCTGGCGCGCCTGCAAGGGCGTCTGTTAATGCAGAGGCGAGCAATGTGCCTTCATTGTCTTGCGGGACAGAAATCGTGATCACATCCAGATTTCCATCGGCTCTAAATTCGGACTTGAGTTCCGCCGTCATTTTGGTCAGCGCCTCATCGCGTCCGCCAAATTTCATGCTGTCGCTGCGATCTTCAATAACAATGACCGTGTCGGGTAAAGTTTCGCGGTCTTCCTCAACGGCTTGGGGGTTTAGCAAGCCAATCAGCAAAAACAGACCCGCCGTCAGCCGTGTAAACTGACTGCGCAGTCGCCCGGCCCCAGCCGCGATGGAGGCGATGAAAATAAGCGCGGCAAGACCCCAAATCCAACCCACAGGCAGGAGCGGATCAAGGGCGAGATTTCCAAAAATCTGGTCCATCATTCGGTCTCGCCGGGGAGTTCGCGCTTACCTTCGCCTAAACGTTCAACCAAAGCCGCCGCGTGAACTTGGTCGGCTTTATAGTTACCGGACAACGCATACATAGCGATATTCACGCCGAAGCGGACAGACATTTCACGCTGCCGCGGAATGTCCTTTTCCAGATCCACCAAGGCCCCATCGAGGTCTGTTATCGCCCAGCCAGCAGCCCAATCATTTGAGCCGATGATAACCGGCGAGACACCGTCACGCCCGCTGGTTCCTGACCCGGCGGCTTGGACGTAGATTGGCCCATTCGCCCAGCGCCCAGGAAAGACTTGAAGGAGGTAAAACGACTTGGTCAAAACATGATCTTCGGGGGCTTCGGTCAGGCGCGGAATGTCGAGGCCTTCCGTGACGCGTTTCAAACCCGGATGGGGCTGGCCTGCGCGTAGAACGCGGTCGCCCTCATCGGCCGTGTCGAAAATCACGGTGCCTCCCGAGGCCATATAGGCATTTATATTAAGCCGCTCTGCCGGGGTCAGGGCAGGGGTATCTCGGCGGATGGGCCAATAGAGAAACGGATACATTTCCAAACCGGGCATGTCTGGCGTGATCCCGTGAACGCCTGCGGGCTCAATCGTTGTTCGTCCGTCGAGTTGTTCCCTGAGGCCTTCCATGGCAGTTCGAGAAAGTTCATCTCGCCGGACGTCGCCGGTCTCAACAAACGCAAGATGAAGCCCTGTCGCGGAGGCGAGAATGCGGGCTTCATCCGCTGTTTTGGCCATGTCTTGTGCCCAAACGCTGGGGACAAAGACAACGCTGATAATCAACATAGCTGCGACCCGGCGCATAGGTTTCAGATAGCTGAGCCGGCCTGAGGCCATTAGGGCGAAAAGCGCATCCAGAGCCAATGCGAAAAGGGCAAAGCCCAAAAGCTTACCCATAAGCGAACTGTCAGAGGTTTCGCCAAACGTCCGAATGATAGACGCGCCGGAGACTGATATATCTTTGACAGTCGCGGGGTCACGCATGACAGAGAGCGCGCGAATCCGCGTGCCTTGGCGATATGTGCCAGGCAGGGCTGTCGCCGACGCAGGCACTGTTGCAAAATCTACATTGGTGAGGCTGGGCAATCCGGGCGGCGGAGATTGCAACCGACCAAAGGCATCGAGCTCGCGATCCAATATCCAATCTGCGGCAGACTCTGATTGTTCAACAGCCCGCCCTTTGGCGAGCGGTAGGAGCCGTTGCAGCATATCAACATAAAGTCCGGAAAGCGCCAAGTTCGACCATTCCGGACCCGCGGTGACATGGAAAAGAATAATGCGGCCTTGCCCCATAGGCGCGCTGGTCACGATGGGACTACCGTCTTCCAATCTGGCCCAAGTGCGTGTGTCTGTTTCAATACCAGGTTCCGCCATAACCTGTTTGGAGACGGTAACATCTTCTGGAATTTCGAGGCCTGCGAAAGGCGTTTCATTTGAGAATGGCGCGAGTTTCTGCGGGCTTTCCCAAGCCAGCGCCCCGCCAATGGCGCGGTC
>CAZSKH010000005.1:23799-24826 GCA_964607395.1 uncultured Algimonas sp. | reverse complement strand
CATACCCACTCCTTACCTATTCACCATGTCGTTTTGTCCCGACTTGAGGCTTCATTAGAGCAGAAGCCTTAATATCCCGTTTGCGGCATGAAAGTTGCTTTCGCGGCGGCTGATACTGCGCCTTTCTCTTTGCCAGCCTCGCCGTTTCCCCTATGTCTCGCACATGGTTGCACGTGTGAAAATTTGCGGTTTGACCCGCCCGGATGACGTCGAAACAGCCGTCAAACATGGCGCAGGCTTTTTGGGATTTATCCTCGAATGTCCGTCTAAAAGACGACTAAGCGTGACTGAGGCCGCGGCCATTGCTATGCCTGCCAAAGATATCGTTGCCCGCGTTGCGGTGACAGTTAATCCAAGTGATGATTTGATTGACCGCATCCTCTCGCAAATGCAGCCCGACTATATTCAGCTCCATGGGGATGAGACGCCATCGCGCGCCGCAGACATCGCCAAACGCATCCCCATCTTAAAAGCCGTCGGCATCGCCTCTGATGACGATATGAAATCATCGGAAACTTACGCAGGCATCGCCGACTTCCTGCTTTATGACGCGAAACCGCCCAAAGGCGAGACTGTGCGCGGCGGGCATGGCGTTGCGATAGATTGGTCCATTATCAAACGCGCCCCGACACCAAAAACCTTCGCCGTCGCAGGCGGTCTCACACCAGATAATGTCGCGCGTGCCATCACTGCGACACGCGCGCCGATTGTCGATGTCAGCTCTGGTGTTGAGGCCAGTCCGGGCGTAAAGGACACCTCGAAAATAAACGCTTTCATGGACGCAGTTCGTAATGGGTAATCAATCTTTTCCAGATGAAAATGGTCGCTTTGGCGAGTTTGGTGGCCGTTATGTTGCCGAAACATTGATGCCACCCATCCTTGAGCTTGAAAAAGCCTATGAGGAAGCGAAAGCCGATCCGAAATTTCAGGCAGAGCTTGACTATTTCATGACGCATTATGTGGGCCGCCCGAGCCCGCTCTATTTCGCAGAGCGCCTGACAGAACATGCGGGCGGTGCGAAGATTTA
>CAZSKH010000005.1:8168-23789 GCA_964607395.1 uncultured Algimonas sp. | reverse complement strand
GCGCATGGGTAAAAAACGTATCATCGCCGAAACGGGCGCAGGGCAGCACGGTGTCGCAACGGCCACAGTCGCCGCTCGCCTCGGTATGGAATGTATCGTCTATATGGGTGCTGTGGACATTGTCCGACAAAAGCCAAATGTGTTTCGTATGCGCCTTCTCGGTGCAGAGGTCCGTGCCGTCCATAGCGGCACGGCGACGCTGAAAGATGCGATGAATGAAGCCCTACGGGATTGGGTCACTAATGTTGGCGACACATTTTACTGCATAGGCACGGTCGCAGGCCCGCATCCTTACCCGGCTATGGTCCGTGATTTCCAAGCCGTGATTGGCCGCGAGGCCAAAGCGCAAATTATGCAAGCCGAAGGCCGCCTGCCAGACGCAGCCGTCGCCTGTATTGGCGGTGGGTCGAACGCCATGGGCCTGTTCCATGAATTTGTCCCGCATGAAGAGGTCCGCCTGATCGGGGTGGAAGCGGCAGGCAAAGGCGTGAAATCCGGCTTACATGCGGCTTCGCTGACGGGTGGCACGCCCGGTATTTTGCATGGCAATCGGACTTATCTGCTCCAAGATGAGAATGGCCAGATCGCAGATGCGCATTCTATTTCTGCCGGATTGGATTATCCGGGGATTGGACCGGAACATTCCTACCTCCACGATATTGGCCGCGCGGAATATGTCAGCGCTACCGATGATGAAGCCCTGCATTGGTTTCAGGAGTGCGCGCGGTTAGAGGGTATCTTACCCGCGCTAGAGCCAAGCCATGCGTTACCGCGCACTGTCGAGCTTGCGGAAGACCTCGGCAAGGACGGATTAATTATCATGAACATGTGCGGCCGCGGCGACAAAGATGTGTTCACCATTGCGGAGGCGTTGGGTGAGCATATTTCGGAGGGGACTGAGGGGTAACAAAGGCCAGCGCATGCAGCTAAATAACCCAAACATGACACTGATGGGGGTAGAATACCGTGAAGTTTCTCCAGAGTATTTTTCTTCAGGGGATATTTTTTGGGTGCCTAAAGCTACCACAATTGATTGCGTTGCATTTATTTTGACAGAGAGATTTGACGATGAGCATTATTTTGGGCTCACAACGATTATAGGCCAAAAGGCTGGTCGACGAGTCCAGGCATTCCCAAATGAGTGCAAAGATGAAAACGGATATGCCATCTCTAAAAAATGACTTAGAGAAAATTGGGGAAAATGGGTCGGTTTTGGAAGCTATGAGGATGCAATTTTTTTTAAGAGCTCTGACTCGCGTATAATGATCTAGGGTCTCGAATATTCTCGGGGTTTGGCAGAATTGGAATTCTACGCTACCCACCCCCAAAGGGAGCACCCCATGTCCTACACCGCCGAGAGCCAAGCCGCTGGCCGCCACATCCTCCCCGACCTTACCCGCGCTTTTGCTGTCCTCGGTATCGTCCTCGTCAATGTTGCCTATTTCGCCTGGCCGGGCGAGGTCACCTATTCCGACGGCGGCCTAGAAACCTCCTTAGATCACACCGCTAATTTCGGCGTGAATGCTCTCTTTTTGTTTAAATCCTATTCGCTCTTCTCTCTCATGTTTGGGGTAGGCCTTGCCTATCAAATGAAGAGCGCCGAAAGACGCGGACTGCCCTTTGGGCGGCGCTACAGCCGACGTCTTTTGGGGCTTTTCATACTGGGCATTTTACATGTTACTTTTGCCTTTGTCGGAGATATTTTGATTATCTACGCAGTGGTGGGCGCAATCTTATATTTATTCAGGAACAAAACCGCAAAATCGCTAGTGAAATGGAGCATTGCTCTCATTTCAATCCAGTTTTTGATTATTCTCCTAGCAGCAGGCGCGCTGTATTTAGGCGAAAAATTTGACCCTGATGGGATGGCTGAAATAGATGCCGAAACGCTTGCGAATTTGCCACTCTATTACGAGGTTTATGGCGGCGGTAGCTTTGCCGACGTTATGGCTCTGCGCTGGGCCGAATGGACCGAATATTTAATCTATGCAGGCCCCATTCAAATCCCGGGCGTTTTGGCCTTTTTTATGTTGGGGTTGGCCCTCGTTAAAAGTGACTTGATCGCTCATCCATCTGCATCGCTGTGGTCAAAAGCTCGCCGTATCGCCCTTCCGATTGGCTTAGCCATTAGCGCAATAGCGGCTTACATCATGTCAACAAGTGACAATCAGATATCCAGCCAAGCTCTTCTTGCGATGGCCCTCATCATCCTATCCTCTCCCTTCGCGACCTTTGGCTATCTTGGCTGGCTTGCGAAATGGGCCACGGGGCCAGACACGGCGCTCCGCACATTTGTGGCCCGAGGCGGGACGGCAACGCTGACGGCTTATCTTATGCAATCGATCATCCTGTCTCTTATTTTCACGGGATATGGTTTTGGTCTTTACGGGAAAATCGGCGCAGCAGGTTGCATCGCGATTGCACTGGTCACGGGTATTTTCACATTGGTCTTTGCAAGCCTCTGGCGGAAAAAATTCGCGCACGGCCCATTTGAATATGCGTTGAGGCGCTTCACATATTGGGGTGCGAGTCGTTAACCAAACTCCCCCGCCCTAAACATAAATATTCAGTCCATATTCAGATGCAGTTCCGCACGCTCTGGAGTATGAAAAATATCCTCGCAGCCCTGACACTTTGCTGTCTTCCCCTCAGCGCGTCTGCCACCTCTGAGGAATATTTGAAAAATCCGCCCATCGCTGAAAATCAAACGCTTCCATATGGCCTCGTGCTTTTGCCCGGTAATCTTGTAATTCAGTCACTCGAAGCCCCTAAACAGCCGACCGGTCAACATAGCTTTGCTGTAAAAGTGCCGAGCGAATCCGGTTACATCAATTGGTGGAGTGAGCAATATGGAGCGCAGTTGGAAAAATTAGGATGGAAAAACGCGGGGTTGAGCGAGCCAATCCGTTTATTTAATCGCTACAAAGATAAGTGTTCAGAGCAAATGATTATGTTGACGCTGGGACCCAATAATCGAGAAAATATGCAAAAGCTGGGTGGGACTATTCCGGAATATGAATATGATTTAGTCGTGTTTAACGTCTCGAAAAATGGCTGCCCGGCATCGAAGCCCGTTGAGACGCTAAACGATACACCTCAGTTTCCATTCACGAACCGCCCGTGATTAAGTTGCTTTATGGCTCTGGATATTAGGGTCCGCGCGGCTTAAACCCCCGCGCTATGACACACCGTATCGACCAGACGTTTGCCGCCCGCAAAGCCAAAGGCCAAGCCGCTTTTGTCGCCTATATGATGGCGGGCGATCCTGACCGTGCGGTTTCGCAGAAATTCTTAAATGCCCTGCCTGAGGCAGGCGTTGATATTATTGAGCTTGGCATTCCTTTTACCGACCCCATGGCGGACGGCCCCGTCATTGAGGACGCCGGCATTCGCGCACGGAAATCCGGGACGACGCTTTCTACCGTTCTAGAGATGGCGTCGGCGTTTCGTAAAACCAATGACACAACGCCAATCATCGTGATGGGCTATGCCAATCCGCTCCATCATATGGGTTACGCCAAATTCGCCGCCGCCGCAAAATCCGCAGGTGTCGACGGCGCCATCATCGTCGACTTGCCTCCCGAAGAAGACAGCGAATTGCGCGCCGCTTTTGAGACTCATGATCTCGCGCTCATTCGCCTCGCCACGCCGACCACAGATGGCGAGCGCCTGCCCAAAGTCGTCGCAGGAACAAAAGGCTTTGTCTATTATGTGTCCATGACGGGCATTACCGGCGCAAGTTTCGCGCAAGCCGGATCCATCAAGGACCAAGTCGCCCGTGTGCGCGCAGCTTCAAACCTGCCCGTGGTCGTCGGTTTTGGCGTCAAAACGCCCGAGCGCGCCCGCGAAGTCGCCAAAGACGCAGACGGGGTCGTCGTCGGCACGGCCATTGTAAAAACCTTGCATGAAGACGGCCCAGACGCGGCGCTGGATCTTATCCGCACGCTTGCGGATGCCACGCATTCAGGCTAGAAATCTGAGTTATGAATTGGCTTCAAAAACTCACGCCACCGGGCGTCAAATCTATTTTCACGAAGAAGGATACGCCCGATAATCTTTGGATGAAATGTCCAAAGTCCAATGAGATGGTGTTTGCAGCAGATCTACCGGGGCTTTTGCATGTCACGCCTGCGGGTCATCACATGCGGATCGGGCCTGACCTTCGCATGCAATATACATTTGATGAAGGTGCGTTTGAAACCGTCGACATCCCACCAGTCGCTAAAGACCCGCTGAAATTCAAAGATGATCAGAAATATACGGATCGACTCAAAAAAGCGCGCGCCAAAACCGGTGACGAAGATGCCATGTCAATTGGCGTTGGCAAAATTCGCGGCATAGAGACCGTCGTCTTAGTTCAAAACTTTGCCTTTATGGGCGGATCTCTCGGGATGGCTGCCGGAGAAGGCTTTATCCAAGCGGCTGAATATGCAGTTGCGAATAAGCTCCCCATGGTGGCTTTCACAGCGGCGGGCGGCGCACGTATGCAAGAGGGCGCGCTATCACTCATGCAAATGCCGCGCACGACGATTGCCGTGCAGGAGCTGCGTGAAAACAACTTGCCCTATATCGTTGTGCTTTGCGACCCTACAACAGGCGGCGTCACAGCGAGCTACGCCATGCTGGGCGACATCCATTTGGCGGAACCCGGCGCACTTATCTGTTTTGCCGGACCGCGCGTGATTGAAGAAACCATTCGCGAGAAATTACCCGAAGGCTTTCAACGCGCAGAATATCTGGAAGAACACGGGATGATTGACCGCGTTGTGCCGCGCCGCGATATGCGCAAAGTTTTGGGTGATATCCTCGCCGTGCTAATGCAGCAAACCGCTGACCATGTTGTGGAGCCGGAACCTGTCTAAGCTCGATACGGTATTGGCGCAGCTGACCGCGCTGCACCCGAAGAAAATTGACCTCGGCCTCGGACGGATTGATCGTGTCTTAAAGGCCCTCGGTAATCCGCATATGCGCTTGCCGCCTGCGGTACATATTGCGGGCACAAATGGCAAAGGCTCAACAACGGCTTTCCTGCGCGCTATGATCGAAGCCGATGGCAAGACGGCTCATATCTACACCTCCCCCCATCTTGTCCGTTTTAATGAGCGGATAACTTTGGCGTCGACGGAAATCGGCGATGATACGCTTCTGGATGTTTTGCAACGGGTGATGGACGCCAATGGCGGGCAGCCGCTCTCCTTTTTCGAAGCCACGACAGCGGCAGCCTTCTTGGCGTTTTCCGAACACGCAGCGGATTACGCCCTGATTGAGGTTGGGCTCGGTGGGCGCTATGACGCCACCAACGTCTTTGACCCGGCCGTCAGTATCATCACGCCGATCAATTATGATCATGCTGAATTTCTTGGCCGCGACTTGGCTGGCATCGCCCGCGAAAAGGCCGGAATCATAAAAGACCACGTCCCCGTTTTCGCTGGCCGGCAAGAGGATTTGGTCAGCGCGGTTCTGCGCAATGAAGCGGCTAAACACCGCGCGCCCATTCAGCTTTTGACCGAGGACTTTCGGGCTTACCGCGAGCAAGACCGCATGGTGTTTGATTCCGATGATATCTTGATGGACCTTCCACGCCCTGCCCTCATTGGCGCGCATCAAATTGACAATGCGGGGGTCGCCATTGCGGCTGCGCGCAATTTGGGGCTGCCGGATAAGGCGATTTCAAAAGGGCTAAAAAATGTAACCTGGCCTGCTCGCCTGCAAAACCTCACAACAGGCCCATTCGCCGATATGATGGCGGAGTCAGGCGGCGAGCTTTGGCTGGACGGCGGACATAACGCTCATGCGGCAGCAGCTCTGGCCAATGTCATGGCGGAGCTGCAAGACAAGACTGAGCGCGTGCTGGTGCTTGTGATGGGAATATTGGGCAATAAGGACGCCGGCAAATTTCTTGACGCCTTTACCGGGCTCGCCAGTAGCGTTGTGGCCGTCGACATCCCGGGCTCTCCAGCGCTCGCGCCGGAGACCCTCAAAGAGCTTGCGGAAAATCGCGGCATGATTGGCCAAGTTGGAAAGAACCTAACGGACGCCGTTCAGCGTGCCATAAACACAGGCGAAGCGCTCTCCCGCCAAGAGGTAACGGAACCTATTATTCCGCCCCGTGTCCTAATCTGCGGCTCTCTATATTTGGCAGGACAGGTGTTATCTGCCTAACAAAAAAGCGACCCCGATGGGCCGCCTGATTTCGTCAGTCTCGTGCAAGGCTAGGCGTGTTCGTCAAGCCATTCGGTCAATTTTGCTTTATTCATTTCGCCAACTTTTGTGGCCACGACTTGGCCGCCTTTGAAAATCATCAGCGTTGGAATTCCGCGCACATGAAACTTACCGGGTGTGTCGGGGTTTTCTTGAATATCCATTTTAGCGATCTTTACGCGGCCATCAAAGGCCTCGGACACTTCCTCAAGAGCCGGGCCCATTTTCTTGCAGGGACCGCACCATTCTGCCCAAAAATCGAGCAAGACTGGGGTGTCGGATTGAAGAACGTCGTCTGTGAAAGTGGCGTCAGTAACAGCTGTTGTGGCCATAGGACTCTCCTGATTGGAATCGATGTTAGTCAGGAAATAGGAAGTGCCGCAACTTTTCGCAAGGCAGCATCAAGTAACGCATTCGGGAGTGCCATTAAATGCGGCCCATCTGTCCACAATAAAGCGCAGTTCACCGTCCGGCCCGGATAAATCTCACGGGCCAGTTCGCGATAAGCGGCCATCTGCCCAAGATAGAGGTCTGCCACATCCGCAGGGTCGGTTGGCGGGGGACGGTTGGATTTATAATCCACAATTGTGATCGTTTCCGGCGACACGCAAAGGCGGTCAATCTGCGCATTCAGATACATACCTTTCGGCAATCCTTTGGCAGATCCAGCCAAGCTGACCTCCGCTCGAGAGCCGTCGGCGAAAATATGTGAGAAATCTGGATGTTCCAAAACGGCGAATACTTCTTCCGTAATTTGCGTGCTCAGCCCTGTGGGCAAGTCTGCATAACCGGATAGGATTTTTTCCGCTGTGTCTCGGCGGCGCGCGGGCGGGATTTCAGGAAGAACTTCGAGGAGTTTATGGATTAGGTTCCCGCGCCGAAATACGCTCGGGTCGGATGCTGAGCCGGGTGAGCGGACTGCCATGTCTGCGGGGGGGTTGGACAGCAGGTGGGACGGCGTCACGCGGCGGCTGCGGCCTTCTGGCGCGGCAGCGGTCGTGACCCAATTCGGGAGATCGGACACCTCTGTTCGCGGGGTTGTATCATTCGCAGCGCAGGGCTCAGGCAATGACCCATATCGCAGCCCCGTGATGAGTTTACCATCCACTTCGCGCTGGGACGGCGCGGGATAAGCACTTGCGTTCAAGGCCTCCATGCCTCGCCGCACCCAATCATACCAACATCCCGGTTTGAGCTTGGTTGTGGCGCGTCCGACATGCGGACCGCATATAATGAGCCGGGATTCCGCGCGAGTCATCGCGACATAGAGCAACCGAAGATACTCTTGCATAGTCCGAGTCTTAGCCGCTTCTTTGAGCGTTTCGATATAAGGCAAATTGCCATTTTTCCAAACCTGTCCATCGCCCTCACTAGGCAACAACACGTCGCGCTGGGGCGGTAAATTGGTTGTGTCAGGCAGAATAACGATGGGCGATTCCAATCCCTTCGCGCCGTGGACCGTCATAACGCGCACTTCGGAAAGGCTGCTATCCTGCTCCCGTTTTATCTCGACATCGCCTTGGGAAAAGGCGTGAAGAAAGTTTTGGAGATTTGGCGCGGTTCGGCTTTGATGCTCCAAAGCCTGATGCAAAAACGCTTCCAGCGCATCGCGAGCCTCAAGCGACAGGCGCTTATAAAATCGCTCTCGCATCGCCGTCCCATCCGCGTCCTTGTAGTCCAAAACCCGAGCGTAAAAATCATAGGGCGTTAAAGTTCGGGAGAGAGTGACAAAATCGGATAAGACAGCGTGGGTCTTTGGCGCAAAGGTCTTGACGGAATTCCAAAGCGTGTCGGGGCGATCAATCGCGACCCGCATAAGATCTTTATCATCAAATCCAAACAGCGGTGATTTCAACGTTTCGGCAAGTGATAAATCATCTGACGGCAAGAGGCACACCCGCGATAGGGCGATAAGGTCTTTGACGATTGTCGCCTCGGACAGTTTCAAGCGATCCGCCCCTGCAATCGGGATTTCATGTCGTTTGAGCTGGCGAATAACGGATTCAAATAACGGCCCGCGTCGCCGCACAAGAATAAGGACATCTTGCGCTTTGATTGGGCGAGTGCGTTCCAATGTTCGATCAAAAACAGGATCACCCCTGTCAATCCAGCCCTTAATCGTGGCCGCGATAGTCTTGGACAACACCTCGATTTGATGCCCTTCCCCCGCAGCATCAATCGGTGTGGTGTCCCAAGGTTCATTATCTTCGAGCTTTTCAGGCGGAGGAGTGACAGGCCATAATTCGACGAGGCCGTGATCATCGCGGTTCGCAATATGACGCGCTTCATCACTTGCGGGAGGAAATTCTTCCGCGTTGAACATCGCCTGCATACCGCCGCAGTCAAACAACACAGCGTCGACGATATTCAAAACCTGCTGCGTCGAGCGGAAGGACATCGCCATACGAATATCCGTCGTCGCATGTTCCGCATGACGCCGAATTTCAGTTAGGAATTGTTCGGGTCTTGCGCCTTGGAATCCGTAAATGGATTGCTTCTCATCGCCAACGGCAAACAATGTGCGCGGTCTATTGGGATCATCATCAGGGTGGGCCTGAAAGAACGGAGCAGACAGTATGTTGATGATCTCCCATTGTTCCGGGGATGTATCCTGCGCCTCATCCAAAAGGATATGTTTGATGCCGCCGTCTAATTTATACTGCACCCATTCAGCGGCTTCTGAATTTTGCAGTAAACGCCTAACAAATAAAATCTGATCAGAATAATCTAGGCCTCGCGCACGATGTTTCGCCTCTGCGTAGAGCGCCGTATATCGACCCGCGATGTGGAACACGGATTCTGTCAAAGCAAAAATATGCGCGGCTCGAATGGCTTCAATGGCTTCCATAATGTCAAGATTATGCTCATCAATCCACATCTGCGCGATGGGGTCTGTTTTTTGCGTATATAGCTTTTTTAGGGGTTCTTTTTTTTGCGTGTAAAATAAGCCTTCTAAACACTCCAAAGCAGATTTACGAGTATCTTGGGTTAAAGCCAGATCAATACAGATAGCTTTCTTTTTATCCGTTGCACCGCCGCGCGCAAAAGCCGCTGACACATTGCGCATGATATCAACATTTAAACGCGCCCAAAGCGCGGCAGCTATACTCTCAGGATCGCGCTCTTTACCAAGTTTCAGATTTTGGGCCAATCCGTCCAACCCAGCCCTCTGCCATGCGGATATTTTCTGCGGGTTGAAGGCCATCCATTTGAACAGTTCCTCCAATGAGGCATCCGCACGTTCCAACGTCAAATATTGCAGCGCCGTTGAAATGTCTCCATCCGGCGCGTCCATGGCCTCCCGCAGGATTTGCGTCTCCACCTCACCGCGCAGCTCCGCCATCTCCACGTCGTCGAGTGGCTCGAACCCGGGCAAAATTCCGGCCTCAATCGGGAACCGCGACAGGATGCGTTCGCAGAAGGCATGAATTGTTTGGACCTTCAATCCTTCGGGCGTCTCCAGCGCTTTCGCGAACAGTTCCCGCGCTTTGGGTAGTAAGACAGGCGGGTTTAGGGTCTCGGGCGGCTGACCAAAGAGGTTCGTTAAATCAGCCCGTAGCTTCTCATCATTCAAAACCGACCACCCGCCCAAGGTCGCAAATAGGCGTTCCTGCATTTCCGAGGCGGCAGCTTTCGTATAGGTCAGGCAGAGAATATCTTCCGGTTCCGTCCCGCCCAGCAAAATACGCGAAACACGGTCAACCAATACGCGGGTTTTGCCAGAGCCCGCATTGGCCGCGGCCAAGCGTGTCCCTGACGGGTCTGCCGCCATGCGCTGCGCGTGGGTGGCTCGCTCCAGAGGCGTCATGTTGGACAGAGTCTCAGCCATCGCTATCGCCTCCGTCCATGCCAGCCCATTCCGCACGGCGCGCCAATTCATCAAAATCCGACCAGCTATTCATATATTGCGCCCGCACTTGCGATTCATAAGGCGTCAGCGGATCGTCATATCGATCAATGAGCTTTGTTAGCGTTTCAACGGATTGATCCACCAGTTCATCGACGGATTTCTTCTTTCCGATGGGCGTATATTTAAAATCATCATTAGACCCTTTGACCCGCATATAGCCAAGCCTCGCCGTGTGTGCAGGTTTATGGCCTTTCAACCCGCCCTCGCGCAAGATAAACGCGGCGAGTGGAAGCTGCGGATCAAATCCGGCGGCAACTTCGCTATCACTCGCGGGACTACCCGTTTTGAAATCAACAAAACCATAACCGTCGATGCCGCGCTCGACGTAATCCATTTTCCCCCGAACTGTGAAATCGCGACCGGGAATTGTGGCCTGCCCCCAAACTTCCAGTCCCGCCTGCCTATAGCCGTCAGCGTGACGCATGTTCATTTCCACGCGCAAACTTTCTGCGATAGATTTGAAACGGGCGTGTTCTTTGGCAATGACTTCGGGCTTAAATTTATACTTCAAAAAGGCGGCGTTGAAGGCTTCAATGAGCGCAGTATCATCTGCATCTGTGAACGGCGCTTGGGCAGTCTTAAGGAAATTTTCAATACCCAGATGAATGGCCGAGCCAAATTCTGACGCCTCATTTTGATGGCCCAACGCTTTGAGCCGCTTAAGGCCCAGCACATGTTTCCCGTAAATCGAGTAGGGGTCGCGGATCAGGGTTTTCACTTCTGTGATTGACAGACTGCGGCCTTTATCGGTTGTCCAACGTTTGTCTTTCGGTGGCATAGGTTTCGGGGCGACGGCGGGCGCTACATCCTTGGCGGCCACGAAATCTATTTTCTGCGCAAGGGCCAGATAGTGATCCGCCGTTCCCAGCCGCGCCGCTACGCCCTCTTTACCCACCGCCCCCTGCAACAAGGTTTTCAACCGCCAGACCCAGCGCGAGGCGATGGTTGGACCGGAGTCAGATCGTTTGGAACGGGTCAAATAGACCCTTGGATTTGACGCGAGTTCAAAGAAGTCATGCGCGGCCAAACCATAGCGGCGTTCCGGTAAGGACAGCTTCATATCGCGCCGCATACCACGCGACAGGAACGGCCCCGGTGACGGCGTAGCGGGCCAAGTGCCTTCATTTAAGCCGCCAAGAACAATGATATCGGCATCTAACATCCGCGCTTCCAGCGGCCCCAAAATGGATAGCCGTGGATGGGTTCCCCCGCGGGGCCGCACGACAATCCCTGTCATAAGTTGCCGCAAGAGACGCAAAAACCCGTCCGCATCTACAGGCGGCAAATTATCACCATAAACGATGATATGTTCCAACAGCTGTGCAGCGCGCTCGCCGGCTCCGCCCCGCCAAAGGTAGTGACTGCCGTGATGCTCTGCGCGCGTCGCGATCTGCTCTGACGCGGTGATGAGCGCTGTCGCCCAAACGGGTGCAGCCGCTATGCCGTCTAACTCGGTCAGAGGCCTGAGCGCATTATTCAGAGCTATTTCGATGTCGTGTAATTCGCGCGCAGGGTCGTCGGGACGTGTTTCGACGCGGTAAGCCGTGCGTTCAATCTCTTGCCAAATATCTAAGACATCCTCGGGCTTTTGCCCCAGTCCTGTTAAGCCATGACCAAAGAGAACCGCCTTTTCTAACCCGCTTTCAGGCCTTTGCGATATGGACAAGACGGCATCCAAAAACACCCCGATAGAGGTTTCGGCCAAAGGCTCGCCTTGGGACATATCGACCTCGATGCGCCAGCGCGCCAAACGCGCCCGCACCCGCCGCGCCAGAGCTTGATCGGGCGTCACCAGAGCGGCTGTTTGGGATTTATCTTCCAGAGACTCCCGCAAAATCAACGCGATGGCCAAGGCCTCTTCGGCATCGGACCGCGCCTCGATCAGAGACAGGCCTTTTACGGCATTATCAAATATCACGGCACCGGAGTCCGTCTCCAGCTTCTCAATACGTTTTAACCAATCATAAGTACGAGAGGCTGGAACCAGCGCTTCTTCCAAAACGCGTGTTCGGGCGAGACGGTATTTATCTTTCGACGCCTCCTCGACCACATCAGTTACGAAATCGCGGACGTCGCCGCGATCAATATCTAATCCACTGATCAGAAGCTTCATCGCATATTGAGGGTGCTGCTCGTCAATACTCTCCCACGTCTCGTCATTATCTGTCGCCTGAAACCCCGGCAGGACGACGAGACCTTTCGGGAGGTTTGCGACAACCCGCATGAGGCGGCGCATGGCGCGTAAGCTACCCGTGGAGCCCGCTATGATAACGGGATGGTCAGGCGGATTTTCCGTCCAATGGGAGACGAGCGCGTCCAGCAATTTAACTTTGCGCGTTTGCGGCTCTTCCATATTTAATTCGGCTAGCCGTTCCGGCCAGAAGTCTTGGATAATCTTATAAAGCGTCGCAGCGTCTTGGAAATGTTTGGCAGCCTCACCCATCAAACGCGCCCAAGCTTCTGTCTCCGTCAGCTTGGCTTCCTCGAGCGCCGCATCATCCAAAATCGCAAGTAGCGGGTCAGCCATCGCTAAAGCCGTTGCCGCATCAAGAGGTAGGTCCATTGCCCGAGCGTGATAGGCCGCCACAACGCGGGCCATTTCAAATCGGCGCAAACTTGGGTCAATGCTGGGCCGGACTTTCCCGACAAGCTCGCCCGGCTCAAAGGGTGGTTCTTCGGGGTCGATATCTGCCAATGGACGAAGGCGAGGAAGAAGCGCTGCGCGAATTCCGTCTTCAGCAGAAACCCTCACAAAGGCTTCGCCCAATCCCCGCACGGCACGGCGGGTCGGCAACAATATCAAACCGGATTGTAGCTCATCGCCATATCGGCGGCGTAGACCTTTCGCGAGTTTATCCAAGAACGGAACGCCGGAGGGCATGTTATACACATGCGGAGCGCTCATTTTTGGGCCGCTTTCTTCGCGCTCAATATCGCCTCCGCTTCGTCCCGCGCTTGCGGGTCGCCGACATGCATCCAAAAACCGTCAAGCGGGTGCCCATAGGCTGTGCCGTCTGCGACAGTTTTATACCAAATTTTCTTCCGGGTGAACGGGACCTGCGCTTCCTTGCGGATATGATCTAATTTCATGATCTGCACACCTGCGTAAATATAGGGCGCGCTATCCCGCTCGCCGCGCCAATCCAATCGGCCATCATGCTCAAACAGAAAATCGCCCTGTCCGTCATATCCCAGTGTTTTTTCAATTGGCGCGAGAAGCAGGAGATCATCCATGATATTTGAGTCCCAACGAGCCATCAGAGATGGAATGATTGGCGCGCCTGTCTCTTGCCAAATTGCGTCAATATTACAGATGAGGATGGGATCATCACCAAGCAGAGGTAAGGCTTTCACGACCCCGCCGCCTGTTTCCAATAACGCTCCGCGCTCATCAGAAATAACAATCTCAGGACCAGATGTCCGCACTCTCAAATGGGTTTCCAGATGATCGGCATGGGCGTGGACATTCACCACGGCACGCTCAATCCCAGCCTCGACCAAACGGTCCAGCATGTGATCGATCAACGGCTTGCCCCCAACCTCGACCATGGCTTTGGCGCGGTCATTCGTCAGCGGACGCATCCGCGTGCCATGACCCGCCGCGAGCACCATAGCCGTTTTTATGGGGGCTGTTTCGATCATGATACTTCCCCGGGGAGATGCGCATCAAACCAGTTCCGGAGGTCAGCAAACAAGTCCCCGCTCAAATTTTTGACGAAATGGGCATGCACGCGCGGAATGAGATCGCGATAGGACGACTTACCATCCCGTTCAGCGAGCCTGACAAAAATGCCAAGAATTTTCGCATTTCGCTGCGCACCTAATACGGCATAGGCCTGCCGGAATGCGGCTTCATCCGATAACTTCGCCTGCTTGTAAAATTGCGAAATTAGAGGGTCAACTAAGTCCGGTGACACATCCCGTCTCGCGTCTTCGAGAAAACTGACAAGGTCATAGGCGGGATGCACAAACAGCCCGTCTTGGAAATCTATCAACCCGACTTTGGCCACAGGCTCCCGCTCAGGTAGCCAAAATAAGTTCTCGGCATGGAAATCTCGCAAAGCCAACCCTGGCGCGTGAGCGTTCAAAGCCCCGAATAAATCCCGCCAAATCGCGTCCCACTCAGCATGGGCAGTCTCTGAAATATCCGCGCCCCTATCTTTCGCATACCAGTCTAAAAATAAATGCGTTTCCGTGAGCAAAGCCGTTTCGTCATAGTTGCGAACGCGCCAATTATCATTTCTGAAAGACATCTTCGCAGGAAAAGAGCTACGGTAAATTTCCGCGAGACATTCGACGGCAGCCTCGTAAAGCGGTGCTTCCATCAACGGGTCAGCCTCGATGACCTTCGCGTAAACGTCCTGGCCAAAATCTTCGAGCAGTAAGAGACCTGCGTCCAAATCCGCCGCCAAAATCTTTGGCGCAGAAAACCCGCGAATAACCAGCTCATTCGACACACACGCGAAAGCCGCAGGTTCCGGTCCAGCCAATCGCGCCAATGCATTATAGCCCAAAGCTCCCCGATCAGCCGGGCTTGCGCCTTCGGGCTCTGCGGGCGTTTCCTCGCCGCGCGGCGCGTCTTGGAGGACCGCGACTTTGTCACCTCGCGTCAAACGGAAATAGCGCCGCGATGAGGCGTCCCCCGGGAAGCTCTCCACGGAGGCCTCGCCCCAACCAGATGCCGCAATAAAGGCGCGTCTTTCGGCTGCCCGGTCAGACATTGCGGCCCTCCCAGCCCGTTAGGCCCACACGGCGGCCTTCGCCTTCAAATGTGATTTTAATCGTCAACGCATCGTCCGGCAGTAGCGCACCCAAGCGGTCGGGCCATTCGATCAAACACACATCCTCGCCCATCGCGTCCATTAGGCCCAATTCATAGGCTTCATCCGGATGTTCCAAGCGGTAAAGATCGCAATGCCAAAGCGTAAACCCTCCATCTTCATTTGGCACATCATAAGTCTGCACCAGCGTATAGGTCGGGGACGGCACAGTTTCATGCGGCAGCACGCTTTGCACCAAACCGCGCGCCAAAGTCGTTTTCCCTGCGCCCAAACCACCGATGAGCGCGACCGTGTCGCCCGGCTTTAACGCGCGTCCCAAACGTGCGCCCAAATCCAGCATGTCGGCTTCATTTATAACGGAGAGATTTTCCACGACTACAGGTCTAGCGCCTTGCAATCGCGGTGCAAGCGCTTAGATATTTCCTCAACACATAACTCGAATGAGAGCTCTCCATGCCTAAAATCATCTTTATCGACCATGCCGGTGAACGCCGCGAAGTTGAAGCCAAAAACGGAACCTCCGTCATGGAAGCCGCCGTTCAAAATATGATCCCCGGTATTGATGCGGATTGCGGCGGGGCCTGCGCCTGCGCGACCTGCCATGTTTACGTCGGCGAAGCGCATCTGTCGAAGTTGAAAGAAAAAGACGACATGGAAGATTCCATGCTCGACTTCGCCGAAGCCGTCCAAGACAACTCCCGCCTGAGCTGTCAGATTTTGATGAATGAC
>CAZSKH010000005.1:4594-8068 GCA_964607395.1 uncultured Algimonas sp. | reverse complement strand
AAGCTAGATTTGGACCCTTGGATTTTGAAATCCGGCGAATCTAGTTTTTTGATGGATTGGGTCCAGTTGCTCACCCAAGAGAACAGAGATTTTCAGGTCGCTCAAAAGTCCGAAATCAACCAGACGCATATTATTTTAAGAGACGAAAACAACGGCCCCAAGCTGTCTTTTGTCGGACCTGAGGCGTGGGAAAAAGAGGCAAAAGATGGAAACCCAAGACTTGGTTCGCTCCATCTATGGGCAACTGAACTCATGAGATAGATTAGACTCAAAAGAACCTGTTCTCACCCTTCAAACAATTCCGGATGGCCTGCATCTATGGCGGCTTCTTTCGGCAAGTAACACGTCACATGCGTCCCCTGCCCTTCGTCGCTTTCCAGTTCGACCCAGCCGCCGTGACGCTCAACGAACCGTTGCACAAGCGCGAGGCCTAGGCCGGCTCCGCCGCGAGAGCTTTCAAAGCTCTCAAAAACCTGACTTTGTCGGTCGGTCGGGATTCCAACGCCGTCATCTTTCATCCAAATTTGAACGCCGCCGCCCGGCGCGCGCTTACCCCCGAGCATGATGAGCCCTCCCGGTTTGGTAAAACGCAAGGCGTTGGATAAGAGGTTATAGACAACTTGTTTTATGCGCGTTTCATCGGCGCGGATAACCCCAATATCCGGCGCGCAATCCAGCTCCATCGAAATTTTCGTATCATCCGCTTTGGTCGCGACATAATCGAGCGCATGCGACAGGACATCATAAACATCGACATCCCCCAAATCGAGATCGAGCACATTGGCTTCAATCGCAGCAATGTCCAAAATATCGTCAATAATTTTCGCGAGGTCCTCTGAGGCGCTTTGAATAGCGAAAACATATTCGCTTTGTTTGTCATTCATTTCGCCCGCACCGCCATTTTGCAGGAAATCGGCATAGCCGGAAATCGTTGTGAGCGGTGTGCGGAGTTGATAGCTGACGTGGCCGACAAATTCTGATTTCATGCGGTCGGCTTCTTCCAAAGCTTCTGCCCGTTCGATCAAGGCGGCTTCCGTTCTGCGGGCCGAGGTCACATCATCCCAAGCGACCATGGTCGCGCCGTCCGGCAGAGGTTTGGACAACCAAGTCAGCATTTTATTGTCAGAGCGGCGGATTTCACCTTCGACTTGACGACGGACCTCCGGATTAGAATCGGTCGCGCGCGCTTTTAAATCCCGCCAGAATTGACGATCATGATAGAGCGGCAGACACAGATCTATCAGGGCTGAAAAACGCGGCGTGTCTTTCAAATCCTCCTCGGTCAAACCCCACATCCGGGCGAAAGCATTATTGTGAATTTTCAATCGCCCATCCGTGCCAAACACAGCAATCCCCTCAGAGAGCTTGTCGAGCGTGGCCCGCTGCACATTAATAAGCGTGCCTAAACGGCCCTCCAAATCAATGCTATCCGTCATATCGGAGAACATCAGCGCAATCCCGCCTTGCGGATCACGCATGCGGATAAGGCGCAACGTGCGTCCATCTTGTAAGTGCCAAAGGTCCGGCGGCATTTCTGTTGGCCATTCTGTGTAAAGGCGGAGCTCCTCTGCCTTCCAACTACTGTGATCGGGTTTCGCCGGGACTTGCCCACGCTCGCGCATATCATCGAGCCATTCGCCGTGGCTCGGGCGGTCCCGGGACCATGCCTTATCCAGACCGAACATTTGGCGGAAAGCTTCATTCTCGAAACTGGCTTTCTTGTCGCTCCCGAAAATCACGACAGCTTCGTCCATCGAGTTTAGGAGATTATCATGCGCCTCAACATGTTGATCGAGTTTCAGGCGTAAATCTTCTGTCTCATCGGCGTCCATCGCAATCCCGGCCAATCCGCCATTAATTGGGAAAAGAGAGATAGACGTTGCGCGTCTTTCCCCCGCGAGCACGATGTGGCGCGTTGCGTCGCGCGGCGCTTGTTCCGATAAGACGGCCTTGGCATCTTCACTGGATTTATCATCCAAATGGATTTGGTTCTTTGTAACATCGCGAACGTCTGACGCGCCCACGGCGTCGACATAGGCCATATTCACCCAATTAATTCGGCCCGCACTATTCATCCGCCAGAGTGGGAATGGCGCGCGGCTCATCATTTCAATAAAGGCAATCGGGTCTGTTTCGGAGGTGATGCGCGAGTTCTCAAAACGGGAAATCGCAGCCTTTTCATCTTCGCCCCGAATAGACGCATCTTCCAACCAGAGAACAACTTGCCGTCCCGCAACACGTCCGTCCGCCTCGATGATATTGCCTTCGGGCAGAACAATTGAAATCGAAAAAGGCTCTCCCTTTGTCCGCAGTTTTCGCACATATGTTCGCAAAGGTTGGGAATCGTCGCGTTCGGAGATCGTATTTAGATCTGCAACACCATCCAGCACCCGCATGGCGAGTTGGCTCGACCGTCCGGGGTCCGCGAATCGCATCATAGAGGCCAAAGCCGCCGGACTACCCAAGACTTTTGGGTCTCCCCACCCTGAGTCCGGAGCAATCGTTTCCTCCTCCCAGACAAGGATCAACCCCGGATAAGCCCCCATAATAGAGTCATAAGAGCCCAAAAGGCGATCAAGTTCGGTGGCTTTATTCTTCCAACGGGATGCCGAGGCCCCTTCTCGTAAGGAGAGCCGCAACGCAAACATAACGGCGACAAAAGCGACAATAATTGCGCCCAATCCCACCCATGTCATGATGTCAGCGCCTGCAAACATGGATATTTCCCCTCAAGACTCTCCGTTGAGCCACTCAGTCCGTCATTCAGATTGGGGTCTACACAGCCAAATCCAGATGGGAAAGCTATGATTGTAGTGGAACGCGCAAATTTTCTAACCGCCTAGTTCTAACCACCAAGCGTTACCACGCCTGAACGGTACCGCAGCAAGACCCGGCAATTATATAGCGGTCCTTCCGGTGGCCGGAACTGCCAGCCCTCAACAGCTTTAACCGAGGCGTTATCAAAGGTTCCGCTGGGCACAGCCCGTTCAACCCGAACATTTTCCGTTGCGCCGTCTTGTGCCACATCCAGCCGCATGATCGTCCACCCCTGCCGGCCCCCGCGAAAGGCGCTCTTCGGATAGGCGGGCATATCAAATTTAACAGCCGCCAAGGCTTCGCCGCCGATACAATCATCCGGATCGGAATACCCCTTCACCCACGGATCGGGCGGATAGGCGGAGCGGGGCGTGAAGACGGTTGTTGATCCACAGGCCGAGAACCCAGCTGCGAGGAATAGCCAATAGACTCTCACTCGCCTTCCCCAAATCCGTTTTCGACCAGTTTGGTCAGCGCTTCTACAACGACTAAAGCTTCGGGGCCTTCCGCGCTGACGGTAATGTCTTCGCCGCAGGCTGACCCCAAAAGCAAAAGCTCCATCACGCTATCGGCCTCGACGCTTTCCGCGCATACGCTATTATGGCTTCGGACACGCACATCCGCATCATATCGCATGACACATTCCATGAATTTATT
>CAZSKH010000005.1:0-4494 GCA_964607395.1 uncultured Algimonas sp. | reverse complement strand
CCAGCCCGATTATCCACACGCTCCACAGCGGCGCGAATATCAGCGCGCCGTTTTTCCATATCGTCATCCGGCCCGATGCAAATGGTTTCCATCGCGTCCTGTGGCCCCACGACATGTTCTGTCGCGCGGCGGAGCTCTATGGCCAATTGGCCGTGTGTGACAATGACGAGACCAATCAAACCGATGACCTTCAATTTGTTAAATCGAACTTCACCCTAATCAATTTATTGCAGCTCTGTGAAGCGTTAATTCCGCCTTCCCTGCGAAATTAATATCTTCCTCGACTAGCCGACGGCGACCAAATTGGCTTGGGTCTCGTCTCGGTGCTTTTTGAGATATTTCATGAAAGGCGTTCCTCCCGTCCCGACATCCGTATCATTCCCCTTCGCATTACGGCTTTGCTTGTTAATATAACTCGCCGCATATTCCAGGTGACGGCTTCTGAAATCCGCAACCGCCTGAACATTTGCATTATAGGCGCACGACAGAGCCGCATCTGCTGTCTCAGTGACAAATTTTCGTAAGCCGCTATGCGCGCGAAGATCATCAATAAACCGGCGATGTCCGGGCGGGCGATAAATATGAAGCTCGTCCAAATAAGCTTTCATGGGGTCAGCCGCATGACCAATCCCCAGCAGCGCATCCATGCAGGGTACGATTGAGGATTGCGACCCCGTTTGCCCGCGATAGCTTTGCGCCCGCCCCTTGTGAGACTCGACGCCCTCATACATCACGCCATTTGGCAAAGCCGGATTATCTTTCCAGCCGTGAATATAGGGCCGGACACGTTCGAAATAGGCGTAAGGATCACAGCGTTCCGGCATCCGGTCGAAGATATCTTTCAGGTCTGACCACACCACCGCGATCTCATTCAATAGCGTCGTGACCCCAGCCACATTTCCGGCGTCCGCGCTCTCTATGACGGCTTTCATTCGAGCCAAAGCCGCGCCGGCCCGCGCTTCAATTGCGACATGGACCAGAATAAACCAATTCTCGTCCTGCCCGCCCAGAAAGTTCTGAATGACGTAAATATTGGACAAATCAATCGGTCCGTTCGGATCATGCAATCCCCAATTATCCAAGACATATCCGCTATAAGAGAGGAGTGGTTGTTGACCGAGTTTTTCAGCCAACGCACAAATCGGCCGGGCCAGATTTTCCGGTAAGGCCTGGGCCGCATCCGCCTCGCCCCAAACATAAGATTGCACCATAAAGCTATAATGGACCATAGCGGCGCGCGCTTGCGCATCCGAAAGCCTCTCAACATCGCGCTCAGTTATTTTCGGCAACTCCCGACGCAGCAAATCCCGCACACGTCCCGTGGTCAAGAGTTGCGGGAGTCGCATGGCGACCTCACGGGCCCACGCCCAATCGCCTGTTAATTCTACCGTTGGTGCATCATAAGAACAGAGAAACCCTCGGGCTTCACTAATGTCATAAGTCTCGAGACTGTCTATTGGCATGGCGACTCTCCTTTAAATCGCTAATTACCCTCAAATTACCTGAATTATCTTGCATATTGTGTGAGTAGGGAGATAGTTTAGCAATATATGATAGATCTGGACACATATAACGCCGCGATATTGCAACACCTTCAAGCTGACGGCCGCATAAGCAATATTGAGCTGGCTAAACATGTCGGGCTCTCGCCTTCGGCTTGCCTGCGCCGTGTTCAAGATTTGGAACGCCGCGGGGTTCTGAAAGGCTACCGCGCCATCATTGACCGGAAAGTTTTGGGTCAGGATGTTGTGATTTTCGTTATGGTGGGATTAAGCGGACATTTGCGCAAAGACTCGCTTGCCTTTGAAGCTGCCATGGACCGCGCACCGGAAGTGCAGGAGTGCCACAATATCACGGGCAGCGTTGAATATATCCTGCGGGTCGAAGTGGCGGATCTGTCAGCCTACAAGGCGTTTCATGCGGACCGTTTGGGCACCTTGTCCATGGTCGGCAGCATCACCTCCCATATTGTCTTGGGCGCGTCTAAAGATCGATTAGGGTAAAGATGCGGGGCTAGGTTTCGCTGGAGGCGCGCTGCCGGGGGACATCAACCGTAAATCTTGCGCCCGTGATTTCGCCGTCCGCATTTACCCGGTTTTCAGCATGGATTTTGCCGCGATGCGCCGTAATGATTTGACGACAAATCGCGAGACCCAAACCAGAATGACTTCCAAAACTCGCCCCCTTCGGACGCTGTGTGTAAAAGCGCTCAAACACCGTTTCCAGATTATCTTCGGGAATGCCTGGACCTTCATCATCGACAGTAAAAATTACGCGATCCCCCTCCCGCTTGGCTGTCACTGTAACTTTGCCGGTTTCCGGCGAGAAGGTCAGCGCGTTATCGATCAAGTTTCGTAAGACTTGAGCGAAGGGCGTCTCATAGGCGCGAATATAAATCGGCGAAGCCGGATCAATGGCACTCGCATCCACAACGTCGGGTCCGTCACTGACGCGTGTTTGTTGATAAAATTCGACAATGTTCTCTGCGATTTCCGCAACGTCCAAAGTCTTTGCCGTTTCTCGGGCGAGGTTTGCATCGACTTTTGACGCTTTCGAAATATCTGTAATCAGGCGGTCCATGCGGGACACATCTTGCTGAATAATATTGATAAGTTTCTCGCGTTGATCCTTAGTTTTGGCAACCCGCAACGTATCAGACGCTGAGCGCAAACTCGTCAGTGGATTTTTAATCTCATGCGCCACATCCGCCGCAAAATTCGCGATGTCATCAATGCGGCTATAAAGCCCTTCTGTCATATCACGCAGCACCAGAGAGAGATCGCCGATTTCATCGCGGCGGCGCGACAGGTCAGGGATAGCATCTCGTTTCTGAGCACTCCGCGTCACGATCTCGGCAGCCCGCGCGAGCCTGCGCATGGGTAAGCTGATAAAGAGCGTGAGGCCAAGAGAGGTCAGGAACATCGCGAGGAAAGCTAAACCGATAATCGGCGCCAAGGCTTGGCGCTCTGCTGTCACGATGGAGGCCACGTCATTGCTCTCCACGGTCACAACACCCAATACACGCTGCACACGCCGAACAGGCAGTGACACCGTCACGATGAGATTGTCATCGGCGTCAAAACGCGGGCCATAGCTGCTTTCGCCGTCCAAACCTGCGCGGACTTCTGTTTTTAAATCCCTTCGGAGATTGTCCCGTTTGGCTTTGCGCCAGGGCAAATTATGCAGCTTGTCATCTATCCAGCCGCGAATGTTCTCTCGCCAAATATCTTGCTTTGGCCGATCCGGGCGCTCTTCCAAAATAGGCTCGAGCGTCTCTACTTCGAAATTAAAATTTAGCGTTTCTGTATCCGCGACCAGATCGCCCGATTTATCGTGAAGACGAACCCGCCAGCCCTCCTGCACATTTACGCCACGTAGGACTTGGCGCGCGCCGTCAACATCCAGCTCTGCCGTACCGCCAACACCTGTGGCTTGCTCACCGATCACAGTCGAGATCGTGGAGGCTAAGGATTGTATATTATCGACTTTCGCATTGATAAGTCCGGCCTCGAACCGGTTCATCGCCAGCGCCCCGGTCACAAGGATAATCAGGCCGATAAGGTTTGAGAGGAAGATATTTCGCGTCAGGCGTGAGGTCCACAAAGACCGACGCGGACCTCGCCGCCGATTTCGGCGGCGACGCTTTTTTTTCTTATCTGGTGCGATTGTCTCGGACATATCTCACCCTGCTATCAGGTCGAATGTTCGAGGTCTCGCCCGAATTGGTTCGAATTTACGCTTCTTTATATTTATATCCAACGCCGTAGAGGGTCTCAATGCCGTCAAAGCTCTTATCGGTTTTACGGAATTTCTTGCGCAAACGTTTGATATGGCTGTCAATCGTACGGTCATCTACATAGATTTGATCATCATAGGCCGCGTCCATGAGTTGATCGCGGGATTTCACATAGCCCGGGCGCTTGGCCAGAGACTCCAAAATCAAAAATTCCGTCACGGTCAGGCGCACTGCATTACCGTCCCAAGAACAGGCATGACGGTTTGGGTCGAGCAACAGTTTGCCGCGGCGAATAACTTTGTCATCGCCTTCCTGCGGCTCAGGCATTTCAATATTGGTCAGTCTGGCGCGGCGCAGAACAGCTTTGATGCGCTCCCCCAGCAGGCGTTGGCTGAACGGCTTGGTGATATAATCATCCGCACCCATGTTAAAGCCGATTGCCTCATCAAACTCATCATCCTTAGAGGTAAGGAAAATCACTGGCAAATTTGAGGTTTGGCGGAGACGGCGTAAGAGCTCGAGTCCATCCATACGCGGCATTTTCACGTCAAAGACGGCCAAGTCAGGCGGAGAGCTTTTCAAAGCCTCCAAAGCGCTGACGCCGTCATGGAATTTGCGAACTTCATAGCCCTCACTTTCCAAAAACATCGACACAGATGTGAGGATATTCTCGTCGTCGTCAACAAGATAAATTTTAGCCATGGCTCGCTCCCCAGCGCGTTCCGCGACACGGCGCGGTGAATATTCTTTCTGTCTAA
>CAZSKH010000004.1:18443-25847 GCA_964607395.1 uncultured Algimonas sp. | reverse complement strand
TCCAAAGACATAACTTACATTGATCAAACTAATCTCCTCGTTCCAGTCTCCGCATTGGAGGCCTTGACGGGAACCCATGTCGATGTGGAAGGCGGCAGCGCCCGCATTGATATCACGCTGGATGACAGGCTCACAGGCTCTATCGCGCCGCTTCAATCCATAGATGACGCAGCAAAAGGCGCTCCGTTCACACCGGAGCAGCTTCGGTTCAACATTTCACCTGACACCGGTGTTCGAGCGCAGTTTGAGTCTCATGTCGGGCGATTAAATACGCGTGTGCGGTATGAGCTTTCTGACTTACCATCGAACGCGACAGAGTTGCAGCCGGATTGGTTGTCTGTTGATTACGCTCACACGAATGGTATTTCGGGGTCAATCGGCGACTACTCCGCGAATTACCGCGAACTCGACTCGGTCAATGCCCGCCGTATTTTGGGCGCCTCAGCAAAGTATTCCCTAAAATCGGGCGGAATAGCTGTGGCCGCAGGCGTGCCTTTGACCGGTGTGAAAGCGATCAACGAGGATCAAAACCGGAATGTATATAGTGGTTTCGCCGCCGGCGTTCGCTATGCGGACTTAGATGGCTGGGAGGCTGGCTTGGCTGTGTCTCGGGATAGCCTAACTAAAGACCAGCAAGCCGTTTTAGAAGTCATATCGGGCCGCTTAGGTCGGGGTGATCGCGGCAAGACTTGGCAGTGGAATTCAGATGCTGCGATAGGCGTATTTGATGGCCCAGCCCGAGAAAACACAGTCGATATTCGCGTAAGCGGTGACGTGCGCCGTCGTCTGGGCGAAAACTTCAATCTCAATGTAAGGGCCGGATATGACGGCGCTGAGTTTTTGCGGTCTAACTTGAATGCAGAGGCACAAGCTGATGAAATTGCACGAGAAATTAATCCAAATGCTATCTTTGATGAGGATGAATTACCCGAGGATATTCGCCGTAGAGGGTCGGATCAAGCCAGCCTTTCGGCGAGCCTTACCTATTTGCCGAAACGAGATATCGGGATTCTGAAAAATCCCACGGCGGGCATTGCCGGCCTATTCGGGAAAACAGGCGTTTTAAAGACAGGCACGGAGCGTTCTGAGCAAAAAACGGGTTCTGTTAGTGTGACGTCAGGCATTGGCCAAACGGGTGTGAATCTTTCAGGATCTGTTTCGCGGTCTGAAACAAAGACACGATTAACGGACGGGACCGCATCTGATGTGAAAGCAACCGACTTCCAGGCCCAGGCCTTCAAACAGTTCCAAAACGTAACTGTGCGAGCCCGCTACGGAAAATCCCTTCGAAGTGATGCTGAAAATCGTCAAAGCGCGACTGTCACAGTGTCTCGGCCGGGATTTGGGTTTAATCTCCCAAAAGAGGCAGGATTGACTGTCGGCCCGAGCCTGAGTGGGGTGTGGGATGGCGAGAGTTGGAGTGCACGAGGCGGCATCAATGCCGGTTTCCAATCAGGAGAAATCTTTGGGAAGAAGAACGTTGTCTCTGCCAATCTCGGAATATTGCAGAGCCTATCGACACGCGGCAACTCGCGAAGCGATCGGTTCTTGTCCATTTCGGCGGGACGCCGTTTGAACATTGGCAAGAATATGTCTCTTGGTTTGGCTTACCGCAATGATCTGCGCGGTGATCATAGGCTGGGATTGCAGTTGGATGGAAATTTCAATTTTAATCCAAAGCGCGCCATTAAGAAAACGCAAGACGGCCGCGGGATTCTCAAGGGACAGGTCTTCCTTGATAGAAATCGGGACGGCGTTCGTCAGGTGACTGAGAGCGGTATTCCGCGCGTTGTAATTCGCGTAAAAGGCACGCGGCTGGCTTTGCGTTCTGGTGCGGATGGGTTTTTCACGATCCAAAACGTCAAAGAGGGCCTGTATGAGGTCCAGATCGATGCGAAAAGCCTGCCTATCGGATATGATCTGTCGGCGGATATCACGACGCGGGTCACCATATCCGAAGGCCAAATCACGGATATACCCTTGGCCATCGTCCAGCGGGGTCAAATTCGCGGATTTGCCTATGAAGATGGCAATGGTAATGGTGAATATGATCGCGGCGAAACGCGGGTTGAGCGAGCCAAGCTGAGACTTACATCCGATGAGTCTGATATCGACGTGAAAATGTTCACGACTAGCTTTGGCCAATACGCCTTTGATGATCTGCCGCTTGGCAAATACAACGTGGAGGTTTTAGCCTCAGAGACAGAAGGTATTGTCGCAGGCCATGTTTACACAGTCGAGTTGGACCCAGACCTTGACCTCATGGCGCGCCAAAACTTGATCATAAATCGAGGCTCAGCGCCTAAATTCGTCGAGGTGAAGACGACAAAGCCAGAGGTGGATGAAAAGGCTCCGCTGAAATATCGAACCGGAACGGTCACCATTATTGATCACGACACGTCTCAAGATTTGAAAGCTGAAGCCGTTTCGCCGACCAATGAGACGACGGGTTCTACACCAATACCTCGACTTAAACCTTTTACCAGTGGGCAGCCTCCGGACGATATGTCCGGTGCAGCCCCACCATAACTTGGCGGGTCGTTGGGTCTCCAGCGGCCCGTCTTTTTTTGCCTACTTTTTACGCAAGTGTCAGGGTATGACACCTTATGAAACTGATTTGCCATCCGATTTCCCCCTATGCCCGCAAAGCTATGATTCTGGCACGGCTCTCGGGCATAGACCTCGAAGAAGTTCAGCCTGAGAAAGACGGGGCGAATGGGTATGTTGCGGGCGACAACCCGCTTGGGAAAATTCCGGCCTTAGAGTGGCAACCCGGACAGTTTTTGTTCGATAGCCCTGTCATATGCGAATATCTAAATAGTCTGCGGGAGACGCCATTGCTCCCCGAAAGCGGGCATTCGCGCTATATTCAGCTTTGGCAACATGCGCTTGGTGACGGGCTCTCTGACGCCGTTTATAATTACCGTATGGAAACTGTAAGGCCACCGGATTTACACTGGGATGAAATGATTGCCCGCCATAACCAATCTATCCGAAACACTGTCGCGACCTTGGAAAAAATTAGCCCTTGGTTAGGGGAAGATTGGACATTTGGAAATATCGCCATAGTCTGCGGGTTAGATTATGCGTCTTATCGCGCTCCGCATATTGACTGGCGGCTTGCAGCTCCGAGTCTTTCGGCGTGGCATCAGAAAAAAACTGAATCTCAAGTTTGGCACGACACGAATGCCTATGACGAGGCCGTCTAATGCGTCAATTTTTCTTTGTTGTGTTGGGCTTGGCCCTTCTTGGTATTATCGGGTTTTTCGCTTGGCCCGAAGATAGTTATGAGCCTTATCAAGTAAGCGCCGCCTATCAGGCCCAAGTCGATAAGTTCAATATACCTGACATGCCAAACGACTGGGTCTGGGACATGTTCGCGAGTGAAGACGGCATCAAAATGCGATATGGCCAAACAGGAAATTCCGCCTTCGCTAGCGCAACCGTCGTGATGATCCCAGGCTATACAGCGACAATGGATATGTACGGAGAACAGGTCGGCGAGATTGCCGCTCGGGGGTATCATGTCATGGGATTTGATCTGCGGGGGCAGGGCGGGTCCGAACGTCCACGCCCGTCTCAGCCGGAAAAGCTGCTGATTGAAGACTTTAAAATTTACGCGAATGACGTCGCATTGTTCTTGCAAGGTCTAGACTTGCCGAAAGATCGACCCGTTATTTTGATGGGAATGTCATTTGGGGGTCACGTCGCCTTTCGTGTGGGAGCGGAGCAGCCCGACCTCGTGGATGGATTATTACTGTTGGCCCCGGCCTTACGTCCTAAGGCCGGAGATATGAGCTTTGAGGACGCTTTGAAGATTTTGCGAATCGGTGATGCACTCGGAAAAGACACCAGATACATGCCCGGTAACACGAATTGGAAACCGTATAGTGAAGATAACCTATTGCGGGTTGGGATTGAACATTGTGCCTCCTCGCCGAAACGTTTGCCCATGCGGGATGCTGTTTTCACCATGCGCCCTGAACAACGCGTCGGGGGCGTCACATTTAATTGGGGACGTCAGTTTTTCGGCAGTAGTATTTTCGTCCTGCAAGAGGGCTATCCGGAATCGATCTCTAAACCTGTCACGATGATCCATGCGGAAGTGGATAATTTCGTCGACACGAATATCAATAAAGAGGTTTGCGATACCCGTTTGCCGGACTGCGTATCCGTTCCAATCCCAGGTTCAGGCCATTGTCTCACCCAAGAAACAGACCCAGTATTAGATAGAATTTACAAGGCTTTAGATGAAGTCATTGAACGCGTTTCTGCGCCTTAATCTCATAATTTCAAGAAATCCGGAATGTCATCCCCAAACGGCGTCTTGCCCTTAGATTTCGCCGAATCTTTTTTAGCCGGTTCTTTTTTGCGTGAGTCTTTCTTTGAAGTGTCTCTACGAGGAGCGTTCTTCTTTCGGGGCTCTTTCCTAGCCGGTTTGTCTTCTGTTTCGGCCGTTTGGCGACCCCTATCAGATTGAGGTTTCGAAGACCGCTCGGGTTTATCGGAAGATTTTGAGGGCGCTTTAGGTGCCGCCCGTCGTCTTGAGCTATTGCGAGCCCGCTTTGGCTCGGCGGGTTCTTCTTTGACGGTTTCCGCTGAGGGGGTCTCAGGCTTAGGTTTGTCTCGACCCGGCGCAGCTTTGCGGCGAGGCGCAGGGCGTCTGCGCTGGACGGGTTTTTTTGCCTCGGCCTTTGCAGGTTTTTCTGTCTCTTCAGCTTTTGGTTTACGTTTGGGAGCCGTCTTATTGGACACTTTTTCCGTAGATGAGCTTCCGTCATGATAGGAGCCGTCACTGCGTTGCCCGCGATTGCGTCCCCCGCGTTTATTATCGCGGCGTCCACGGTCTCGGCCGCCATCACGTCCGCCGCGCTTCCGCCGGCCTGCATCTTTTGGAAAGTCTTCTATTCCCGGGATTTCAATTTCCTCAATGGATTTTACATTAATCAGGTTGAGAATATCGTCGTAATTGCGCTCGTCTAAGCGTGCCACCAACATGATGGCGTCGCCCTTACGTCCGGCGCGGCCTGTCCGGCCAATCCTATGGACGTAATCTTCGGAATGGTTTGGCACATCATAGTTAAAGACATGGCTGACAGTTGGAACATCGAGGCCGCGTGCGGCGACATCCGATGCGACCAAATATTTGATTTCACCGTTGCGGAAACGATCAAGCGTTTGCGTGCGTAGGCTTTGCGCTAAATCACCGTGGATCGGCGCAGCATCATGGCCGTGAACATTGAGAGACTTCGCCACAATATCCACGTCGCGTTTGCGGTTACAGAAGATGATACCGTTGTCCACGTCTTCATTTTCTATCAGCCACCGCAGAGCTGTTCGCTTTTGCTTCGCATCCGAGGACGGCATACGCACAATACGCTGCGTGACAGTTTTGGCAGTCATGTTTTTACGCGCGATTTGAATACTGACGGGTTGGTGCAAGAATTGATCGACGAGACGTTTGATCTCATTCGGCATGGTCGCCGAGAAGAACAAAACCTGACGGGTGAAGGGCGTCATATCGAAGATTTTCTCAATATCGGGAATGAATCCCATATCTAGCATGCGGTCGGCTTCATCGACGATGAGCGTCTGAACCCCTGTCATGAGGATTTTACCCCGTTCAAACTGATCGATGAGGCGGCCCGGCGTTGCGATTAGAATATCAACGCCTTTCATGAGCTTTCTATCTTGCTCAGCAAAGGAGACCCCGCCAATCAAGAGTGCCATTTCCAGCTTAAGATATTTGCCGTAATTATTGACGTCTTCAGCGACCTGCGCGGCGAGTTCGCGTGTTGGGCAGACAATAATGCAGCGCGGCATGCGCGCGCGCGCGCGGCCTTTGGCGAGCTTATGCATCGTCGGGAGTGTGAAGGCGCCGGTTTTACCGGTGCCCGTTTGCGCAATGCCGAGAACGTCGCGTTGTTGGAGGGCCGCTGGAATGGCTTTGGCTTGGATGGGCGTCGGGGTTACATAGCCTAAGTCGTCCAAGGCTTTCAGAATTTTTGAGTCGAGACCAAGCTCTGTAAATGTCACGTCAATCTTCGCGTCCGCGTCGATCTCTTCGGGTTGTATTGTGTCGCTCAAGGTGTCTCGTTTCGGCGCAGGCGCACGGACATCCGCGGACCTTATATGAATTGCCGCAACATAGGCTGCACGCTCCGAAGGTCAAGCGGCGTAAGCCGCTTTCGCCTTATCGGTATTTATAAGCGCGATCATCCTCATTTGTCGGATTATATCGGTCACGAAGCGCTTTTTGACGCGATGTCATGGACTGTGTTTCGCCGTCTATGGACATCGCGATTGGGGCCGATGTGACCTCCATCGGATCTCCGTCCCAAACCACAAGTGATGCATCATCAACACCGAACCAAGAGGCGGGCACCGATGAAATCGCCGCGAAGGCTTGGTCCCAGCTAAGACCTTCAACCACAGCTGCGCCTGCATGCTGGGCCAGCGTTGCGGGTTTTGTCACGCCAAGTGAGGTCAGGTTCGAAATAGCATAGTCAACTCCGGCAGCCTTGAGGAAGGTGATGTTGTCCAGCCGAGAATTTGCGCTCTGAAAGGCGGAAGGGAGGTTTTTTAGCGGGTCCAAAATTATCCGGATATCGGCGTCGGCCATTTCTTTTGCGACTTCCCAGCTTTCCGCCCCGCCGACAATGATAATGTCGAGGCTGGCATTTTCGGCTTTCAAATCAATTAAGCGCATAATATCCGCCGCGCGTTCTACACGCACGAGGAGCGGTATATCGCCGCGAACGGCACGGGAAAACGCCCGTGCGTCCTGACGTGATAAAACATCGCCGCCATCAGCGCTATCCGCATAGCGTTTGAAGAAACCTTCGGCGTCCTCAATCGCTGCGCGCAATTGGGTCATCGCGGCTGCGCGAGAGCCGCCCGCGCGGACCGTTCCGGTTTCGCCCATATCCACCATAACGAAAGCTTCCGGGTCTAGAACCGAATCAAATTGGCCGGAGAGCGAAATAATGGCGCCCGTTCCGGCAAAAATGCTGCTGCCGCCACTGCGCGGTGCGATAACGGCGTGGGTGACGCCGCTTTGTCGGACATTGGCGATATGGACCGACCGTGGGTTAAAGCTGTCAGCTGCATGTTCCGATACATTCGTTGCGGAACTTTCAGAGCTAACATCATTCCCCGGACCTGATGATCCTATGTCTGTCATCCCAAGAGAAGACATGGGCGCAAACAAGCCGGGCGTGATCCACCCACCAGTTATTGTCGTTGCGCCTTCAGGAGCAGAAAGTTGCCCAGCGCTATCTCTAATTTCGCCATCAACAACGATGACATCTGATTTTATTTTATTTCCGTCTGCGGCAACAACGGTTGCATCGTCGAGAAAAAAGGTTTGCGCATAGACGGGTGAAGATAGGGCGAATGCCATTG
>CAZSKH010000004.1:16647-18433 GCA_964607395.1 uncultured Algimonas sp. | reverse complement strand
CCATTGAGGCTGTTAACAAAAGGGTTCTCATTTCACGCCCTCCGAAAGATCAGCATAGCCAAGACGAAAATCACTCTTCGGTTTTAATCCGGTTGCGCGGTCAAATAGGACTGCGCCGTCCACCATCACCGTTTCCGGACGCGCATAGGTCGAGAAGGGGTCGCCATCCCAAATCACGAGATCGGCCCGTTTTCCTGCTTCTAATGTGCCTGTCTCTTCCAAAATACCTAGGGCTCTGGCTGGGTTTGTCGAGAGCCACTTCCAAGCTTCGGCCTTTGAAATATCTAGGCCTGCCCGATTTCCATCGGCCCACGTTTTTGCGACTTCTTGGTTTAATCTCTGAATATTATTTTGATCGTCCGAATGGATCATGGCGCAGGCGCCCGCAGCATGCACAAAAGGGATGTTCTCGTTGATATAATCGAAGCTCTCCATTTTGAACGCGCCCCAATCCGCCCACATCGCAGCACAGGTGTCCGCTTCGGCGAGGTAATCTCCGATTTTATAAGCTTCAACGGCGTGATGGAATGTCGTGACTTTGTAATTAAATTCTTTAGCAATATCGAGAATTTGGACCATCTCGTCCGCTCGGTAACAATGCATGTTGACCAGAATTTTACCGTCCAGCACATCTGCTAATGTTTCGAGCTGTAGGTCGCGATCATAATCCCCGCCCTTGTCTCGCTTGGCTTTATAGCTGGCAGCTTTGATCCAGTTTTTACGATATCCCGCGACATTGCCCATGCGAGATCCCGGTCCCCCTTTATTACCATAAACGCGCTTCGGGTTTTCACCACAGGCCATTTTTAAGGTGTAGGGCGCATTCGGGAATTTCATGCCCTGAACTGTGCGTGACGGCACGTTACGAAGCGTTACGCCGCGCCCGCCAAATAGGTTAGCTGAACCGGGCAAGACGTGAAGCGTAGTAACGCCGCCTTGCAGGGCCTCGTCAAACCCCGGGTCTTGTGGCCAGACTCCGTGCTCCGCAAAAACTTCCGATGTGATGGGGCTGGTGACTTCATTGCCGTCGCCATGGGCTTGAACCCCGGGAGACGGATAGTTTCCCAAGTGCGAGTGAATATCGATAATCCCGGGCGTGACGTAACGTCCTTCAAGGTCGATTTCCGTTACGCCCTCAGGTGTGTCTCCCGATCCAACAAATCCAATTTTCCCGCCGGAGACGAGGAGGTCTCCCGTGCGTGTTTCGTTGCTGACGCCGTCAATCAGCGTCGCATTTCTCAGTAAGACATCAGAGGAAGATTGCGGGATGTATGTGCTGGCGAAAGCCGGAGCGTCATCGGATTTATCCGATCCTGCCTCCGCGTTTGTTTGCGGTTGGCAGGCCACCAGAGCCGCAGTTGAAAGAAGGAGGGGAACAAGATTTTTCATACCCGTCTTTTGTGCAATCTAATCCGCGAGGTCAATCGAAACGAGCTTCACTTTTTAGCGCCGATTTAAGTTTCTCAAGATATTCAGTTTGCGGAATTTCAATTGCGCCCAAAGACTTCAGGTGATCCGTCAGAAATTGGGTGTCGAGGAGTACGAAACCACGTGCGATCAAATGCTCGACGAGGTGTATCAGCGCGAGTTTTGAGGCATTGGTGCGCGTGGAAAACATGCTCTCGCCAAAAAATGCGCGGCCCTGCGTGACGCCATATAAGCCGCCCACGAGGATATCCTCATCCCAGACCTCTACACTATGGGCGTCGCCGCGAAGATGTAGAATGGAGTAGAGCGCCTCAATTGAGTGACTGATCCAAGTGCCGTCATGGTTCGTCGCGCAGGC
>CAZSKH010000004.1:9143-16547 GCA_964607395.1 uncultured Algimonas sp. | reverse complement strand
ATGAAGCCGAAACTGACACATCCGTCTTTTGTGTGCGCTGCATGATGAAGGCGATGTGCTTGCACAAGGCGCTTCATATATCGGCCCCTTGCCTTGCGCGGGAAAGGCAGGCGGCGATGGACAAGCCCGTCATGAACAATGGCATAGAGCACGCCATAAATTGTGAGACCCAGCCCAACATACCAAAGCCAAGTCACACCCATTGACCCGATGATGAAAAACCCCGCCGCAATGAAACTGAAAATAACGGCATAGAGATCATTTTTTTCAAAGTGACCCTCGGTTTCCGTATGATGACTTTCATGCCAGCCCCAACCCGGGCCGTGCATAACATATTTGTGTATGACCCAAGCAAATATCTCCATGCCGATGATGGAGGCCAAAACGATTGCGAGGTATAACAGGGCAGTCATGAGCTCGTTTCCCGCTTGCGTAAGGGCAGCCGCCACCAGGGTTCATGGGGGAACAGGTGGTGTTCGTGATGATATCCAAAATGAAAGCAAGACATCAGAGACGCGACCGCGCTGAAATTATTCGTTCTAGCGTTATGGTGATCCGGAAAGGCGTCCGCATGTCTATGGGTTCGGTAGGTCCCGAAATAGAAGAGCTGAACGGAGGAGAGGATCGCAGGCACGGCCCACATGATAATCGTGTTGATGTAATTTGCCCCTATTAGAATATAAGTCAGCGTAAATCCGACCAGGATAAGGACCTGTCGCCATCCGAAATACGTCAAAAAGAATTTCAAATACCACGGCCAGAAATCGCGGGGATTACCTGGATTAAAATCTGGGTCTTTATCCGTCCCTGAAAAGCGATGGTGATCATGATGGGCTTTGCGCATCTTTTGCCAATTAAAGCCCGCATAGACGAATAGAATCGACGTCCCAATCACCGCATTGAGTCGCTCTCTTCCGGGCATAAGCGAGCCATGCATCGTATCATGAGCTACTATGAAAACTCCGGTGTAGAGCCAGCATTGCAGAGCAATTAGACCAACCGTCTGCCAAAGCGGAGCGGACAATACATGAAAGAAAACGCTGTAAATGTGGACACTCGCCCAAGCGCCAAAAATAAGCGCCGCATAAAGCGGGCCCAAATTTACATGTGTCTGTTTAGACGCAGCGGCTTTCACTTAGACCCTCATCAATTTATGCGACAGCAAGGCTGCCAGACCGAGACATAAAAAGCCTCCGCCAAACAATACGCCCCAGACAGGTAACAGGTCTAACACCGATTGTCCCCGTGCCAAAATGCCATAGAAGGCTTCTATCGACCAGAAATTCGGCGTCACCACGCCAAGCTGTTGCAACCAACCCGGCATCATAAATCGCGGCACCATAGATCCGCCCACAGCCGACAATAGTAAAACGGCGAAGGTGCTGACTGTATTCATCTGGGTTTGGGTTTTGCAAAGCGATGCGACCAGCAAGGCCAGTCCGGATGCGAGAACCGCCGCGCCGAGACATGCTATGGCTAGTGGAAAAAGATGTGCTTTAACCGGGACATCGAAAAATACGGCTGCCACCCCGCAAATGATCGCGGCTTGAAAAAACCCAATAGTGGAAAGGAATACAAATTTTCCGCTGAGGATGCCGAGGGCGCCTGCGGGGCCGACCATTAATCGGTCACTGATACCGTTTCTGCGCTCGTCAATGGAGATGGCCGCGCCTTGCATAGCTGAGAATAGAAGAAACAATATTGCGGTCGCTCCGATATAATAGGTCACGGTTGGGTCTTCTAATGTCGCTGTCTCCCCGGACCCCAGCGCAGATACAGTCTCGAAAAAATCAGGGCCTTCCTCACCAGATAGCTCGACTAGCATTTGCCGGATTTGACCTTCTAAAACGGTGGCAGCCACTGTCCGACTAGGGTCCTGAATGATGCGGATGGACGGCGTTGTTGGGTCCGCTATCGACCCGAAGAGGACAATGCCAACATCGTCTTGACCGAGCCGCACGCGGTTTATGATATCAGCCTGCGTCCAAGCTTCGTCATAGCTCACAGATATGAGTTCGCTCTCTTGTAATTTGTTGGCGAAAAACACCGTCGGGTGCGCGGTCGAGCTGTTGGCGAGTGCCACCCGCAAATCCAGATTGCCGCCAGAGGCACTAGAAAAAATGGCCGCGAACACGGCGAAAATAAACCCGGGCAGGACAAAGGCCAGAACAAGCGCGCCCTTGTCGCGCCAAAGACGCAGCCACATGATTTTGAAAACAGCCAAGATCATGCAGATAGCTGCCCGGTTCTTTCAATGCGGTGCATGAGGGCAGTTAGACCCGGGCGGCGCACACTAATCTCGCGAATTAAATCATCCCCGCCTTTTAGCGCTGTCAGGAAAGCAGAGACAAAACTCACCTCATCTTGATTGGTCATCGCCACCCAAATCGTCGGGAGTTCACCTTGTTTAAATTCGAAAGGTCGCATCGCAATTGTAACATCCTGTTCAGGGGGCCGCCCAAACCTCACCATCACCTCTCGCTGCCCATGGAAAGTGCGTTCCAGCAATTGCGTCGGCGTCTCAAAAGCCAGTCGTTTGCCATTGCAAAGCACGAGGAGTTTATCGCAAAGCGCCTCTGCCTGATCCAATTCATGGGTGATAAGTATAACCGCCTTGCCCTCATCGGCGAGTTTTCGTGCCAGCCGGTGGACGGTATCCCTAGCCGGTGCATCAACTCCGGCAGTGGGTTCGTCGAAAATTACAAGGCTGGGTTTGGTCAGGATTGCGGCGGCGACATTGATCCGGCGCTTCATTCCGCCTGACATATCGGAAACGCGCAAGTTGGCGTTTTGACCCATATCGACAGCGTCTAATGCATCCGAGACACTTTGCTTGTCTTTCAGCCCCAATAAACGTCCGATGACGTCGAGGTTTTCTGTTGCGGTGAGGTGGGAGTAGAGACCTATGTCTTGCGGGACGAGGGCGATATGCTGTCGCCTGTCCGTTCCGCGTTGCAGGGTCTCGCCGCAAACCTCTAACTTCCCATCCAGCTTTAATCGCCCGCAGAGCGCCTTCACAAAACTGGTTTTTCCCGCGCCATTCGGCCCGACTACGCCAATGAGTTCGCCTTCCGCTATCGTGAGCGAGAGATCGTCCAAAGCCCTGTGCTGTCCGTAATCGACCGATAGGCCGCGCACATTTAACACAGTTGGGGACGGCGCGATATCAGGCGCGGAGAAAGGCAAATTGGTTATCCAGAATGGCCGTCATTACAGACAGGTTCGAAAGCTCGGCACGTTGTAACGCGGCCTTTGCATGCGACAAATACTCATTCAGTTTTTTCCGCGAGGCATCGGACCCTGCAATGGCCAAGATGGTGGCTTTACCCACGTCGCGATTGACTGACTTTTCTGCTTCCGCGTCATTCATGACCGCGTCTTTCACATCGTCCAAGAGCTGAAAAGCGAGGCCAAGATGATAGGAGAAATCCTTCAGCGCTGCGCGTTGTGAGGCGTGCATGCCAGCTAAAATGGCTGCCGCGTCGACGCTGAAATCGAATAAGGCTCCAGTTTTTAGCGTGTTGAGCCTTTCAATTTCCGCGATGGATGTGCCTTTATCCGTATTGGCCAAATCCGCCATTTGCCCGGCAATCAAGCCTTTTGACCCGACCGCATAGGACAGCAGATCGATGATCTCTATTCGGCGCTCCGCCGGAACTTGGTCCAATCGGGATAGCACGCCAAACGCCCGGTTCAGTAAGGCTGTCGCCGAGAGGATTGCGGTGCTCTCGTCAAATGCAATATGCGTGGTGGGCTGATTTCTGCGCAGATCTGCATCATCCATACAGGGCAAGTCGTCCAGTATTAGCGACGCGGCATGCACCATTTCGGCCACGCATCCGGTGGTAATGGCCGCGTCTAAATCCGCGCCGTCTTTAATGCCGCCGCCCTGAGCGATAAACACACAGAGCAGGGGGCGAAACCGCTTTCCCGGTGAGAGAAGGGCGTGTCGTTGTGCTTCGTGCAGGCGCACCGGCCACGTTGTTTTAGAAGGAATAATCTCAGATAGGCGTGACTCAATCAGGCCGCGAATTGTTTCGATGCGGCTGGGCGTGTCTTTTGTGGGCAGCGAGGTAGCCAAAATGAAATCCTGAACGTTTGAGTCCTTTGCTTTTTGCACAGAGCGGCGTCGGGTAAAAGCCTCGTCTACGCTTGGTTCTCTAAGCGTTTTTCATTGACCAAAAACAGCAATTCAGCGGCTGCTTTGGCGTCGCACAGGGCGCGGTGATGGCTTTTCAAGTCGATATGAAATTCACGGCACAGGTTTTTCAAAGAATAGGAGGCGTGACCGGGATAAAGTTTTCGCATAGACGCGCAGGTGCAAATTTTTGGATGGCGGAAACGGCGGTCCACCATCTGAAATTCAGCGCTGATAAACCCGTAATCAAAATTGACATTATGGGCCGCGAATATCGCGTCGCCCATGAAGGCGGCGAAACTGTCGGCGACCTCGGCAAAGACAGGTGCATCGGCGACCATTTCCTGCGTGATGCCGGTAATCCGCGTAATGTTGGCCGGGATGGAGCGTTGCGGATTGATGAGGTTGGACCACTCGTCAATGACCTTGCCCCCTTTCACCTTAACCGCCCCGATTTCCGTCACGCGGTGCAAGCCGGACCGCCCGCCAGTAGTTTCAACATCGACAACAACATAGGTCTGGTTCGGGTCAACGGTCCAACTGACCTGTAGGATTTCGGCTCTGAAACCCGCCGCGCGGAGTTGGCGGAGACGAGTGAGCTGATTTCGCCGAACAACGTCACCCGCGGCTTTAACTTCAATAAATCGGCAGACCCCATCTTTGATGACCATAAGGTCCGGAAATCCGTCTTTCGTTCCCTGCCAATCTTTCGCCATCAGCCGCAACATATAAGCGATCGCGCCCTTTGGCGCGTTTTCGATCATGGCTTGTAAGCGGTCCAGTGAGCGGGACCCCCAATGAATTATGCTCTGGTGGGTTCCAAAATGCTTGGTCAGCGTTTTCAAAAGTTGGATCATTACGAGATGCGGCGTGTCTAAATCGGTCAATTTACGTTCGATACCATCCTTATTTTCCTCGTAGAACTGACCGAATTTTAGAGACTTTGGAACATCGCGCGCTGACCCATTTCCATAAAGTTCATCCCAGAATAACAGGCCAAAGAGATTTCGCCACGGAACGTTTTCTGTCCGTTTGCAGACCAAACCTTGTTCACGAAAATACTGCATTGCGGCGCGTTCAGGCCGATTTCTAAACGCCTCATCCAATTCTAGCGTTTCGGCATCCCGCAATATATCCGTGACAATGGACGTTCGTTTTTTCTTAAATTTGCGAGCGTAAAAATCTCGGGCGAAAGCATGTTCATCGTCGGAAGAAGGATTTTCTATCATCGCTTCCAAACGGGATTTCACCCAATCCTCATCGCCGCGCTTGTAGCGCAGGCGCACAACCCGTTCATTACATAGAGAAGTGTCTGACCGTGTGTAGGCCTGCAAAGCCGAGTCAATGTCGCCGCGCCGTTCCAGCAATCCGCCGAGTTTATGGAGGAGTTTATCGCGGTTGCCGACACTAATCGTGCAGAGCGGTTTAGGCCAGGTCTCAATCGATTGGATCAACGCCTCCAAGGCGGCCGTATTTTCCTGACGGAAATCGCGCAGTCCAACCGCATAAAACCAAGCCGTTTTTGCGCTCTCCTGAGTCTCAAATTGGGCGCCAAATTGTTGATTTGACTTGGGCGACCTTATGAGACCGAGATCTCGCAGCGTTAGGTTTTGCAAGTTGCCTTCAACGTGGCCGGAATGGAGGAATAGAACGTATTCTAGAGCCTCCGTTCTGGATTGAACCCATATATTCGGGGGCAAGGTGAGGGCATCAAAATCAATCTCATCCACACCGATGTTGACAAGTTTGTCCTTCTTCCAGGATTTCTTGAATTTCGTTTCGCAAACATGGTCTGACAAAACGCGCGTTAACTCGGGTTTGGTAAGGCTGCTGAGATAGTCCTTGTGATGTTGGCTGCTCACAGGCTCAACGAAACCCTCTGAGCTTAATATCTCAAACTGTTCTGCGAGTGACTTGATTTCGGGGTAATCAAATTTGTCACCGTTAAAAACACGCCCTTTTCGACCGGACATACGGACATAGGTGCATTGCGCTTGAAAGGGTAATAGCCTGAATTTGCTGAGAAAACTGAGGGATGACTTTCCAAGCAGGTGATGGAGATCATCGGCGACGCTCTCGATAACGTCACAGAAATTGCGATGATAATAGAACTTGGGCAGGTCTTTTACAGACCAGGCCCGCCCGTCCTGTGCGCGGCGGTAACGTCTGCGCTCTGCCCGTATGTGGGAGCGCGACGCTAAAGGCGGCATGGGATGGACTCACAATTAATACCAGCAGCACTCACAGACTTATCCCCATACTCGAAATGTGAACAAACACGGAACGAATGCGGTCGTCAAGGGCTGTCTATGATATTTGCGCCCAAGAGGGCGGATGTGAGTCAGAATGCCGCAGAGTTGATAGGGTGATTAGAAAGGCTGCTGACCGAGTCTCAAATCTTGCTCAAGGCGATTGGGCGTAGAGTCATTGTCCAAACGCGCGCGGTAGACTTGCATGTTTTCCATCACGCGCATGACGTAATTGCGGGTCTCGGAAAATGGAATTTTTTCAACCCAGTCAATGGGGTCAACATGACTCTCGCGCGGATCGCCATAGGTCTTTATCCAGGATTTCGCGCGATGCGGACCCGCATTATAGCTGACGGCGGCGAGAATATAGGACCCGTCCCACCGTTTCAGTAAATCGTTTAAATGCAGAGCTCCCATCTTTGCCGCATAATCCCCGTCTGACGCCAGTCGATTTCGGTCATATTTAATGCGGTGAATCCTAGCTGTCGCTCTGGCTGTGCCGTCAATCATTTGCATCATGCCATAGGCTTTCGCCGAACTGACAGCATTTGTTGCAAACTCGCTTTCCTGCCGCGCGATTGCGTAGACAAAGGCTTCTTCGAATTTTTGCTTTGGCAGGGCGTCAATAGACCCGACCAAGGGGTATCCGCTTTCGGTCAACATGCCTTGGAAACGGCCGGCTTGCTTGGCCGCGCGAAGGGAAGGGCGCATGAAGCCATAATCTTCGGCAAGCTCACTCAGCAGGGACAGCTTTGACAAGCTGTCGACCTCATCATCCAAATGATAACTCATCTGAGAGAAAAATCGTTGCTCGCCAGCCTCTCCCAGGAGATGAAGCGCGCGAACGCGGTTGTCGGACGCAAAATCAATCTTATCCTGCTCGCCAATAAATTCGGGCGGTAGCGTGATGCGGTGGGCCCGTCCATCGGCTTCGATCCCTGCCAGCATCCCGTAATAGGTGTTCGGGTATTGCGCTGCTAATCTGTAACTATTTACGGCCTGAGGGTCTCCGTTCGC
>CAZSKH010000004.1:1685-9043 GCA_964607395.1 uncultured Algimonas sp. | reverse complement strand
CGCCACATCGCTTTCTTGCCCAATTCGGACACAGGCGCCGTACGGACAGATAAATAAACGGGAAGGGCATATTCTTTTGATTTCTTGCGGCGACGCCATTTTGCACGCTCATAGACCAATCCTGGGTCCGCGAGATGTGAGTTAGGGACCGCATTAAGAGCCGCGTCCATACCGGACGAGTTCCGATTTAATCTCATGCGTGCCCTCATCAGAGCCCGATCCGTTTTCCCCATATGATGCAGGAGCGCACGGGCCTTATCGTAATGCCGATAGCCGGACCAAATTAAGTGATCAGCACGAGCCGCATGGTCTTCTTTTGTCAGACGGTTTTTGTACAAGCCGAATAGTTTCTTTTGCCTATCGCGCGTCAATTTACTTTCGCGCCAGGCTAGTTTTAGATATTTATCACCAGTCGCTTGATCTCCCTTTGCGTAATAGGCGCGGGCTAACGCGGCCCGACCTTCGCCGGTCACAGGCTCCACGCGTCCCGTAAACCAGTCAAAAACCTGTCTTGAGGTCCAGTGTTTGTCGAACATGCGCTTCTCTGCTTCGGCTCGCACGCGGGTCATTCGCGGCCAATCACTCAGGCTTTTGTGCACATACTCCAAAGTGTCGGTGGAGACCTTTTTGTTATTTGTTGCTTGCAGCCAGCGTAGGACATCTTTTGCGACCGGGTCATTGATCTTGTTCGCGGAGCGCTCAACCTCGGGCCATCTTCTGTCAGTTGCCGCGCTGACGCCTTTCCGAAACAGGCGGGCATCGGGCTCGCTCATGAATGCCGACATCGGAGGAGGCGCAGGTTTCAGGCGAGGCGCAGGCACTGTTGCGGATGCGTAAACTGGCGAGACAAAACAGAAGATCAATGCCAATAAAGCCACAATGCCGCCGCGAGCGGGGCTATATTTAGACATCTGACTCTGCCACATAAAAACGCGTCCCACACAATGAATAAGTGAAGAAACGATGTCTTGAACCCGTATCCAAAACGACGCTATCACCCGCTGACATAAACGGGACTACACAACCGCATTGCGAAAGACAAACATGATAAGAGGGTCAATTACAGCTCTGGTCACACCGTTCAAAGACGGAAAGATTGAGGAACAAGCCTTTCAGGATTTTGTCGAGTGGCAAATCGATTCTGGAATTCACGGATTAGTGCCCTGTGGTACGACGGGGGAAAGCGCCACACTCACCGATGAAGAGCATCAGCGCGTTATCCGCCTGACCTCAGAAGCTGCGAATGGACGTGTCCCCGTGATTGCCGGGGCGGGGTCCAATGAGACGCGCGTGTCCATTAAATATGCCCAACATGCAAAAGCCATGGGGGCTGATGCGGCGCTCGTGGTCACGCCGTATTATAACAAGCCGAGCCAAGAGGGAATTTTCCAACATTTCAAAGCCATCTCTGACGCTGTCGACATTCCGATTGTTGTTTACAACATCCCGGGCCGCAGTGTTGTGGACATTGAGCAGGACACTATGGAGCGCCTCTCCAAGCTTCCGACGGTCATTGGCTGCAAAGACGCTACTGGTGACATTGCGCGGGTCGCGGGCCTAACGGTCAGGTGCGGCGACGGTTTTACACAACTCTCCGGCGATGATCCGACTTCGCTTGGTCATAGTGCGCATGGCGGGCAGGGAACTATTTCTGTAGGCTCTAATATTGCGCCCGCTGAATACGCGTCTTTCCACAACGCACTTTTGGCTGGCGATTATGCTGCCGCGCGAGATTGGAATGCGAAGCTCGACCGTTTGCATAAAGACCTTTTCGTAGACCCAAGTCCTGCGCCCGCCAAATATGCGCTTTCTCTTATGGGGAAAATGGAACCGGACGTGCGTCTGCCCATTACCCCGTGCCGCGAGTCAACTAAGACGATTGTGAAGGCGGCTATGGCGCAGGCCGGAATTAAATTCTGATATGTCCAGTAAGGCAGGCGGCAGAAAAAAGAAGGACGGCGGAAATAACGCCGTTCTCGCGGAAAACCGTAAGGCGCGCTATGATTACGCTGTCGAGGAGACGATGGAGGCTGGCATCATGCTGGTCGGAACCGAAGTCAAAGCTCTGCGCGAAGGCCGCGGGAATATCGCAGAAAGCTATGTCTCCGTTGAGAATAATGAAGCTTGGTTGATCAATGCAAATATCCCGATTTACGCACCAGCCAGCCAGTTCAACCACCTCCCGACACGCCCGCGAAAATTGCTCTTAAAACGCAAACAAATCAATGTGCTATTGGGTGAAACGCAACGTAAAGGCCGAACGATCGTCGCCTTGAAAATGTATTTCAACGACAAGGGCAAGGCAAAGCTCCTCATCGGTACGGCGACGGGTAAGCAAAATTATGACAAACGTCAGACGGATAAGAAACGCGACTGGCAAAAGCAGAAAGCACGGTTGATGCGGGAAAAGGGCTAAGCGTCGCAAATCTCTCGCGCTCGCGCAAAAATGTCGAAAAACATCTCTTCCGTGAGCCGCTTGGTATTCGTGTTATAGCGGGAGCAGTGATAGCTGCTGAGAATTATGCGGCCCAATGGGTCCGTATATTCCGTTCCGTGACCAAATTTATGGGCAGCCACGCGCATCCCCAAAGCCCTAACCGTGCTATCATGGCTTATCTTTCCCAAGCATAATAGAACCTTGGCGTCAGGCAGGGCCTCTAACTGGCTTTTGTGGTATAGGTCACGACAGGTGTTAATTTCACTCGCGATGGGTTTGTTCTGCGGCGGCAGGCAGCGCACCACATTTGTGATCATCGCGTTGACGAGTTCCAACCCATCTTCGCCCTTTGCTTCATTGTCATAGGTCCCTTTGGAAAATCCATATTTTTCGAGCGCCGCGTAAAGCAGGTCTCCGGCTGCATCGCCCGTAAAAGGGCGCCCCGTACGGTTCGCCCCGTGCATCCCGGGCGCAAGGCCAATCACCATCAGCTTTGGGTCCGGCGAAAAGAAGTTCGGAACGGGGCCATTGAAATAATCAGGACGCAGCTCTCTTTGCTCATCCAAAAACGTCGCCAGACGCGGGCATTTCCGGCACTCATAGGGGGCGTTGATATCACTCATCATCATAATCCGCATAGTCTCTGCGCGGTCGTCCAATAAGATTTTCCATATCTGTTAGTTCTATGATGTCATTGGCTTGTCGCCGCAATTCATCCGCAAGCATCGAAGGCTTAGTTCTCATGGATGAAAGGACCGAGACCCGGGTTCCCTTGCGCTGACAGGCTTCAACAGCTGCACGGAAGTCACCATCACCACTACAGAGGATAATGTGGTCGACGTGTTCCGCCAACTCGACCATATCCAATGCGAGTTCGACATCCATATTGCCTTTGATTTTACTGCGTCCATCTCGGTCTGTGTAGGATTTCGCAGGTTTCGTAATGACCTGATAGCCGTTATAATTCAGCCAATCGACGAGCGGGCGAATGGGTGAGTAATCCTCATGTTCCAAGATGGCGGTGTAATAGCGCGCGCCCACTAAACGACCTTTTTCTTTGGAAAATTCAAGCATCCTCTTGTAATCAATGTCAAAATCAAGTGTTTTGCAGGTTGTATAAAAGTTTGCGCCATCAATAAATATCGCGATGCGCTCTTCGGGGTAGAACACCATGTTAAAATCCGTGCTTGGAAATGCTGTAAAATATGACTGAATGTCTTATCGCATTCGGCGGCAATCTATCCAACCCCAAAGTCACTTTTCAAATTGCCTTAGACGATTTGTGCGAGCAGGGGTTCCGATTGCAGAAGAAGTCAGGGCTATGGCGATCGCCGGCCTGGCCGCCAGGTTCGGATCAACCTGATTACCTCAACGCTGTAATTCTAGGAAAGTATGACGGTAGCGCCCAAGCGTTGCTGGCCCTCCTACATCAGATTGAAGACAAACAAGGCCGAGTTAGGGGCGTGCCAAATGCGGCGCGAACACTTGATTTGGATCTGTTGACCTTCGGGTCTGAAATCCACAATACGGCCGAATTGACGGTGCCGCATCCCCGTATGTTGGAGCGCGCTTTTGTGCTTATTCCTGCCGCCGAATTACAATCTAAATGGCTGTCAGCTATCGCTAACTTAGCGCATGAGGATGTCTGGGCAGCGCGATATGCAGGGCCGTGGTAAAACAGGTTGATTGCGACCGGCTAAGTGACTAAGTAGCATCTGAATTTGAGGCCGTTCTGACGCGGCCTTTTTGTATTGGAGTTCCCATGGCCCGCGTTACCGTTGAAGATTGCGTCGAAAAAGTCCCTAATCGTTTTGACCTCGTGTTGCTGGCGTCTCATCGCTCGCGCAATATTGCTGCCGGTTCGGAGCTGACCATAGACCGCGACAATGACAAAACGCCCGTCGTCGCCTTGCGCGAATTGGCAGATGAGACACTCGACCTAAATGACCTGCGTGAGTCGTTGGTTGTGGGTCTTCAGCGTGTCATTCAGGATGACGATCTTCCGGACGAGCAAGAAGATGCACCGGTGCTGGCGCTCGAGCATGGCGACTCGCAGCCGCAAGCCGAAATGTCCGAAGCTGACGTGCTGCGCGCCCTACAAGGTGACCGCGACAATGACAGTTCCTCACGTTTCTAGTTTGAGACTGAAATTTCTAGGAAAAGCCGTCCTTTGAGGCGGCTTTTTTATTGGCCGATGGCGCTTTATCAGCCTATATCGAACTTTCGTGAACAAGCCAGTCGACATAGCCCCGCCAAAGACATCGCAGAAATATCTGCGGCAATATGAGCTTGTTGAGCTTGTCAAAAAATACGACCCTTCCGCAAATGAGGCTTTGCTAAACAAGGCCTATGTTTATTCCGTGCAGGCGCATGGCAAGCAACTCCGCCACTCGGGCGATCCCTATTACGCGCATCCGATCGAGGTGGCCGGCATTGTTGCCTCTCTGAAACTCGATATCGCGACCGTGTGTACGGCTTTGCTTCATGATGTTTTGGAAGATACGGATGCCTCGGTTGAGGAGCTGTCACAGGAATTTACACCGGAAATTGCCGAGCTTGTGGATGGGGTGACGAAACTGGGGCAGGTGGAAATGTCCCGTCCGAACCTATCCCGTGAACGCGCGCAGGCCGAGAATTTTCAAAAATTCATTCTGGCGGTCTCTAAGGATGTTCGGGTTTTATTGGTCAAGCTTTGCGATCGATTACACAATATGCGGACCCTGCAATATCATCCAAAACAGGCTTCGCGCGAACGTATCGCGCGGGAGACATTGGAGATTTTTGCGCCGCTGGCGCGCCGGATAGGCGTTGATAAAATTTGTTCTGAACTTGAGGAGCTGTCGTTTAAACATATTAATCCAGCTGCTCATGAGAGCATTGAAAAACGTTTGGAAGACTGGCGTTCGACCCAAGGTGAGGTGATTAGTCAGGTCTTCACCTCACTTAAAAATACGCTCAACGACGCTGGCTTAGACGCGCGTGTTTATGGGCGAGAGAAACGGGCTTATGGTATCTGGCGTAAACTCCAGCGGCAAAACATTAGCTTTGACGATGTCGCCGATATTTATGCTTTCAGGATTATCGTAGAAACGCCTGCGCAATGTTATCAAACGCTGGGTATATTGCATGAGGCTTACCGCGCTGTGCCTTCACGGTTTAGAGACTTCATTTCAGTGCCCAAGCCGAATGGCTATCAGTCTCTGCACACAACAATTCGGACGGGTGAAAACCGCCGCGTTGAGATTCAAATCCGAACGGAGCGCATGGAAGATGTCGCAAACCGAGGGGTTGCGGCGCATTGGGCCTATAAGGATGAAAATTATGCCTATGATCCGGACCGCGCCCAAGCCTCCGGCGGGGACCCATTAAAGCGTATTCGTCCGCTGATAGAAATGATGGAACAAAGCGGAGATGCCGACGAGTTTCTAGATAATGTTAAGCTCGAGATGTTTACGGATCAGGTGTTCACTTTTACGCCAAAGGGTGACTTGATTGCGCTGCCGCGCGGCGCATCGCCGATTGATTTCGCTTATGCTGTGCATACCAAAGTTGGCGATACCTGTATCGGCGCTCTCGTAAATGGACGGGACGTGCCGCTGCGCACACAATTAGAAAATGGCGATGTCGTCAAAATTGTGCGGGGCGGCACAGCTGAACCACAACCGGGTTGGGAAAGTATCGCAACGACCGGACGCGCCCGGCAGGCTCTTCGCCGCCTGACCCGTGAAGGGGAAATGGAAGAGTTCCGCCGGATCGGCGAAACCCTTGCGCTTCATGCGTTCAAACGAGAGGGGCAAGACCTGGACTCTGCCGTCTTAACGGATGCGTTAAAGCGTCTGAAAATGTCTGATGAAACGAGCCTGTTCGAGACACTGGGGCGCGGTCATTTGTCCATGACAGATTTTGTTGAGGCCGTTTTTCCCGGGCGGAGTGAAAGTCAAATCGATGGCGGCGTCTATGACCTCGATTTGATTGATGACGAAAGTGCGGCGCTATATGTAAAAGGTGATGGCGTGAACCCCGGCATCGGCTTGCACTTGGCAGAATGCTGCTCGCCGATCCCTGGAGACCGAATTCTGGGTCTTCAAATTAAGGGCGGCGGTATCGCCATTCACACGATTGATTGCGACGAATTGGCCGCAGATGAAGAACAGAGCGCCAATTGGATCGATCTCGCATGGCGCCGCGCGGCGAAGCAGGCCGCTTCAACGGCAAGGGTGGTCATTACTGTTGAGCACGTGCCCGGGGCGCTGGCTGACGTGACAAAGATTATCGGGGAGTCTCAAGGTAATCTTACAAATATTAAAACCATGCGGCGTAGCCCTACATTTTTCGACATGATCATTGATGTAGATGTGCGGGATACGCGCCATTTAATGTCTATTATCGCAGCCCTCCGCGCGTCTGCTTTCGTCGTGAAAGTTGACAGAAGCCGCGCTCTTCCAAGTTTTTTGAAAGCCTAAACTATGAATACTGATGACGTTCTTGATGTATTCCGCGAAGCCGGTGCACTGCTGGAGGGGCATTTCATTTTATCCTCCGGTCGGCGAAGTCCTGTTTTTCTGCAAAAGGCTCTTATTTTCAAAAACCCGCGCCTAACGGAGATCATCTGCAAAGCTCTGGCCGAGAAGGTCAAAGCTGCAGGTATTTTCCCTGATGTCATTATTGCGCCTGCCATGGGCGGCGTCATTCCAGGATATGAGACGGCGAGGCATATGGGGATCGACTCGCTTTTCGTCGAACGTGTCGACGGAGTTTTCACCTTGCGCCGCGGTTTCACCATTAAACCCGGCAGCAAAGTCTTGATGGTTGAGGATATCGTTACAACGGGATTGTCGTCGCGGGAATGTATTGCCGCTATCACTAAAGAGACCGGCGCAGACATCATGGCGGGCGCGTGCCTGTTCGACCGGTCTAATGA